>NZ_JBBAKG010000102.1:0-20844 GCF_040403615.1 Haliscomenobacter sp.
AAATAGGCAATTTGTCATTTAATTCTGTCCAGATACTCAAGGCAAAAAGTGACAAGGAAAAACAAGGAGAATTACCCGTTTGATGTTCCCGACAAGGTTAAATTTGAATTGAGCTGCCTTTCTCAACAAATGCTGATTCAGCCTTTAAATCACCGCGCCGCAATGATCAAACCAAGACCAAGCGCATAACAAATCAACATTAAATTCAATAAATTCGACGTGCCCTTTGGAGCATCCTTGAATTCTTTCCAAATGTAAATGCCCCAAAGCGCTGCAACAATCGTTGCTCCTTGCCCCAATCCATAAGAAATAGCGGGCCCCGCCAAATCAGAAGCAATGATGCTGAACGACATGCCGACGCACCAAATAATACCACCAAAAACACCCGTCAAGTGGTTTTTAAGCGTACCTCGGAAATAATCGGCATACGAAACTGGCGTGCCCACAAAAGGACGCAACATCAAAAAGGTATTGAACACCACATTGCTCAACAGAATACCGACAGAAAATACCACCACCGCTGTATACGGACTCATTTTTCCGGCAATGGGATTAGAGAAATCGGGAAACATGGAATTGGCTACGTACTTGTAAAACAAGCCCATCAGTGCGCCTGCTATCACCGAAAGCACCAAACCTTTGGTAGAAACACCACCCGTGGAGCTCGACAATTTGCGGTAAGCACTCGCATTGAGCAAAATGGCTACTGCGACGAGCGCCACGCCTCCGAAGAGCATCCCAACATTTCCCAAAGGCGCATCCAGGTAATTGACGATCACGCCGATGACCAGCGCCAGGCCAATCCCCACCGGAAAGGCCACCGACATGCCCGCGATTCCTATCGCAGCGACCAACAAAATATTGGCTGCGTTGAACAGCACTCCACCCAACAGGGCCGAATGAATATTGCCCCAATCGGCTTGCTGGAAATCCGCCAAAAATGCGCGTCCCTCCATGCCTGTACTGCCCAAGGTAAAGGCAAAAAGCAGCGACAAAACCAAGATGCCAATGACGTAGTCCCAATAAAACAGCTCGAAGCGCCAATTGGACGCCGCCAGTTTTTGGGTATTGGCCCAGGAGCCCCAGCACAACATGGTAATGATGCAGAATAGCACTGCAATTGGGTAGGTTTCAATGATGAACATGATGTAGCGTTTGTAGGTTAAGGTTTTTTCCTTGTTTCAGTTTTTGAGGCTGAAATGGAGGTGCGATCGACGAAAAATAAACAATCCCGGATATTTTAGGTAAAAATCTTGGGTTGCATTCATGGACAGCCGTAATTCTCTTTTTTTTCCTTATTTTCCCTAAAAATTCATGCCAAGACTACTCAACAAAGTCGCCATCATTACGGGAGGTGCCCGGGGAATTGGAAAAGCGACCGCCATGCGGTTTTTACAAGAAGGTGCTTTGGTTGCCATTTGGGACATCGACGCTGCAAATAGCCAAAACCTGATTGAAGAATGCAAGGCGCAAGGTTATTCATGCGAGTTTTACAGGGTCAATACGGCCAACCTCGAAGAAGTTCAACAGGCCACCGACGCAGTAATAGCAGATTTTGGCCAAATCGACATCCTGATCAACAATGCGGGCATCACCAGAGATTCTTCTTTGAAAAAAATGTCGCCTTTGCAGTGGCAGCAAGTCATTGATGTCAATTTGACCGGGGTTTTCAACTGCACCAAAGCGGTGACGCCCTATATGGTAGAGCACAACTATGGCCGCATTGTCAATGCTGCTTCGATTGTTGCGTTGTATGGCAACTTTGGCCAAAGCAATTATGTAGCTGCGAAGGCAGGTGTGATCGGGATGACCAAGGTTTGGGCACGCGAATTTGGCCGCAAAGGCATCACCGTCAATGCTGTTGCACCCGGATTCATTAAGACAGAAATGGTGGAAACCATCCCGGCAGAACAATTGGCAGAATTGGAAGCTAGGACACCCGTTGGCAGAGCCGGACAGCCCGAAGACATTGCCAATGCTTATTTATTTTTGGCTTCAGATGAGGCTTCGTTTATCAATGGTGTGACCTTGTCGGTGGATGGGGGCTTAGTGATGTGATTAATTTTGATTGACCAAAAACGAGACTCAAATTTCAAACCGCCCCGCCATTCCTTCACCTCCCAAAACCTTGATCCGCTCCACCACCTTCGGCACATAAACCCTGGAAACAAAGGAAGCAACCCCGTTGTCCATTGCGGTATTTTTCCATTCTGGGTGTTGGCGCTCTAATTTTTCGGCATATTCGGTATAGTATTGCTTGGCGGCCATGGAGCGGAAGTACAAGGATTCCGAAGACCAATTGACCTTGGTTACCCCACATTTGGCGGCGGAGCTGAGTTTTTCGTTGGGCAAGCCCGTTGAGCCGTGCAAGGCGATGCCAATGTTGCGGCCAGTGATTTGCTGCAACAAGCGCACATTGTCTTCAATGGTTTTGGTTTGAAAACCCGCGTAACCATCGTCAGAGGTAAAACCGTGTTGGGTACCCACACCTGGCGCCCAGAGGGCAATTTTGCCGGGGTATTCCTTTTCAACCTCGCCGATGAGTTTTTCCGTTTCTTCGGCAGGTGTGATCCGATCGTCTACGGCTGATTCCATTTCAAGGGTCACTTCTACCCCTGCTTCGGCGGCAAACTGGCACAATTGCAGCATGTGGGCAATGTTTTGCTCTTCCGACAGGTCTGAGGCATCCAGCGAAATGGTAGAGGCGCTCAGCCGGATGGCTTGATCATGAAAGCGCGCATCGATGCCTTGAATCGCCGCCTTCAGGATGTCCATCGTCTCGATACCCTTGATGTGGTCGGTATGGTAAATGACCGGAATGCGTTGGTAGCGCTCGCTGTTGGCCAATACCATGAGGTCGGCCAGGTAGCGGGCTACGCCCAAAATGGGATCACCCAGGCCATAGCTGTGTCCTTTGATTTGCCAAAGGCTGGTTTCAATAATGATGGGAGCATCGGCCTGCAAAGCGGCCTCCAGGCAGTCACTCACCGCAGCGTGACTATCAGCATTGACGGCAAGAATGGCATACCCCTGCTCGAAAGCATGGTTCAGGAGTTGGCGGGATTGGGTTGGCGAAAGGAGCATTTTCTTATGATTTATGGCAATCTTAGGATAACCTAAAACCCTACCTTGATGTGTTTTGTTTTCAAATATTCGAAGATGGCTTTGCGGGAAAGTTCTACTCCAAAGCCGCTGTCTTTCCAGCCTTCGTAGGGTGCATAAGCGGTATTCACCGCGCCGTTGTTGACACAGACCGTGCCGGCTTCCAAAGCCTGGCTGACCCGCATCGTGGTGGCAAAATCTTTGGTAAACAGGTAAGCACAAAGCCCGAAGTCGCTGTCGTTGGCCTTGTCGATGGCTTCTTCGAGGGAATCAAAGGAGTCGATGGGAACCACCGGGCCAAAGGTCTCTTCCTGCATCATTAGCATGTCCGGGCTTACTTTGCTCAAAACCGTCGGGGTGTAGTAATGGCCATTTTGGTATTTTTCCCCATTTGGCTTTTTCCCGCCAGTATGCAATGACGCTCCTTTGGTTAGGGCATCGGCAACATGGCGTTCTACTTTTTGCAGGGTTTCGGCAGTGGTCATCGGCCCAAGGTCACAATCGCCTTCCAGTACGCCATCGCCAATGCTGAATTTTTGGGCTTTGGAGACGATTTTTTCTATCAAAACATCGTGGATCGAATGGTGTGCGTAAACCCGATTGACCGTGCTGCAAGACTGCCCCATATTGCGAAAACCTTTGTAGACAATGATTTCAGCAGCCAAATCGAGGTCGGCATCGGCGCATACAATCGCCGGACAATGTCCACCCAATTCCAGGGATACTTTTTTCAATTGACTGGCTATTGCGCTCATAATCTTTTTGCCTGTGTGGGTTGAGCCGGTCATGGCAACTTTGGCCACGTCCCGATGGGTGACCAGAGCTGCGCCTACTACGCCATCACCCATTACCACATTGATCACTCCGGCAGGAATGCCGCCTTCGATTAAGGCTTTGCAAAATGCCAGGGGAGAAAGAGGGGTTACCTCGGTAGGTTTGACCACCACAGTACATCCGGTAGCCATTGCCGGGCCCAGTTTCCAGCTCAACAAACTTACCGGGTAATTCCAGGGTGTAATCAGGCCACAAACGCCTACGGGTTGGTAAACTACCCAGGAATAAAGGTTGGATTTTTCGGTGGAGTTGACGTAACCTTCTACCCGTACCGCTTCGGCGGCGTAGTAGTCCATCAAGTCGCAAGAAGAAGTGACTTCCCCGCGCGATTGGGCAAAGGGTTTGCCTTGCTCCAAGGCCATCAACCCGCCTATTTGGTCGGCTTGGGTGCGTACATAAGCAGTGGCTTTGCGGATGATTTTTTCGCGTTCGGCTCCTGGAAGTGCCGCCCATTGCACAAAAGCAGCTTTGGCGTTTTGCACGGCTGCATCTACGTCTGTTTCAGTGGCCCTGGCCACCTGCGCAATAGCAAGGCCAGTGGCAGGGGAATAGACTTTGTCCCAGGCATTGTCGGCAGCAGCTTGAGATGCTCCGTTGATCAAGAGTCCCCAATCTTTTCCGGTCAATGCTTCGATTAATTCAGTTGTCATTGTAGTGGGATTTAGATTTGTGGGTTAATGCACACTTTGAGCGCCTCGCCCGACTCCATCATTTGAAAGGATTCGTGGATGCGGTCAAGCGGCAGCACGTGGGTGATGAATTGATCTGCCGGAAAACGGCCACTTTGGATCAGTTGATAAGCGGTGCGAAAATCGCTGATTTTTTCAGAATAAGAGCCGCTGACCATGAGTTCTTTGTAGTGCAAGTGATTGGTATTCAAAACCGCGGTTGGATTGGATTTGGGCAACCCGCCGAAGAACTCAACTCTGGCGCCTTTGCCCGCAATTTCCAGGGCATCGGCTTGCGCAAAAGCACTGCTCACGGCTACGATGACCACGTCAAATCCCTCTCCATTGGTCAGTTCGAGGGCGCGTTCGAGATGAGAGCCTTCTTTTTCGCTAAGGACAGTGCCATCGATGTCGAAGCGCGTCATCATGTCGAGGCGGTTTTGATTGATGTCGAATAGATGCACCGATTGTGCACCTTGCAAGCGGGCCAAAACGGCGTGCATGGCGCCGATGGGACCTGAACCGATTACCGCCACTCGGTCTTGTAAGCCGATGCCCAGGTGGCTATGGGCATTGTGCACACAGCCCAAGGGTTCGGCCAGGCTCATTTGCTGGGAAGTTTGGTCGGTGGTAACTTTGAAAAGGCTGTTGCGTTGGATCGCCCGTGCCGGGACTCTGACATAGGGTGCAAATGCGCCGTCGTAATGGTAAGACATGGTGGTGCGGCTGATGCAGAGGTTTTCGCGGCCAGCCCGGCAATATTTGCATTCTCCGCAGGAGAGTACGATGTACATCACCACGCGATCACCAACTTTGACATTGGCATTGGGGTTGCGGGATTCGATTACGCGCCCGCAGAACTCGTGCCCTAATACGCGGGGTGGGGTGATTTTTTTATCGCCGTTGCGGTAGGTACGCAGGTCGGTTCCGCATACGCTACAGGCTTCGATTTCGAGGAGGATTTCTCCTTCGGCGAGGACGGGGTCGGCGATGGTTTCGACCCGGATGTCTTCTTTTCCGTGATAGATGGCTGCTTTCATGGTTCTTTTTTTAGCCCACGGATAAATCCATGGGCTGGGTATATGGGTGCCCTCCCACGGATAAATCCGTGGGTTGGGGTGTTAGCTCATCCAGTTTTGGGCAGCGGAGGCTGTCCATTTGGTGGTGATCTTTTTGAGTTTGGTCCAAAAGCGTACGCCGTCCATGCCGGTGATGTCGCCATGACCAAATTTGGAATCGTTCCAACCCCCGAAAGAAAAAGGTTCGCGGGGTACGGGAACACCGATGTTGACCCCGACCATGCCAGAACTGGCGCGTTCCGAGAAATAGCGGGCTACAGCCCCGGAGGTGGTATAAATGGAGGCCGCATTGCCATAAGGATTGCTGTTTTCGATGGCAATGGCTTCATCCAGGGTATTGACCTGGATGATGGAGAGCACGGGGCCAAAGATTTCGTCGCAGGCACATTCTGCTCCGGCAGGTACGCCTTCGATCAGGGTTGGCCCGACGTAAGTACCGTTTTCCTTGCCAGCAACATTGGCGCCTCGGCCATCCACCAGAATTTTGTAGCCAGCAGCTTCGGCGCGGTCGATGTAGCCTTCGATGCGGGTTTTGGCGGCAGGGCTGATCACCGCCCCCAGCTCCTCTCCTACCCTGATTTTGCGGGCTTCAGCGATGATTTGATCTAAAATATTGCCAGTATCGCCTACCAGGATCAGCACACTGGCCGCCATGCAACGTTGTCCAGCACAGCCCATTGCAGATGCAATCACGTTTTTGGCGGTGATTTCCGGATCGGCGTCGGGCACAACCACCAGGTGGTTTTTGGCGCCGCCGAGTGCCAAGGCTTTTTTACCCAAACTGGATGCCCTTTGGTACACCAAGCGTGCAACTTTAGTGGAGCCTACAAAGCTCAGGGCTTGAATCCCGGGATGATCGATCAGGTATTCGGTCGTTTCTCTTTGTCCATGTACTACGTTGAATACGCCAGGGGGCAGACCAGCTTCACTGAAAAGCTCACCCAAACGCACCGCGGTGAGGGGTACCAATTCTGAAGGTTTGAGGATGAAAGCATTGCCGCAACCAATGGCAATCGGAATTGTCCACATGGGTACCATAGCCGGGAAATTGAATGGCGCAATGGACAGCACGACCCCGATGGGATAGCGCTCGTATTGGCAATTTACGCCCGAACTGACTTCCAAAATTTGATCATCCCAGATCTGGGGCAAGGAAGTCGCAAATTCTAGTACTTCGATGCCTTTGTCAATTTCGGCTTTGGCTTCAGGCCAGGTTTTGCCGTTTTCCAATTGAATCAAGTCGGCCAGCTCGGTTAAGTGTTTTTCCAGCAGGGTTTTGAAACGAAACAGTACTTGTACCCGCTCTTTCAGAGGCGTTTTTGACCAGGATTTGAAAGCTGTGGAGGCATTTTCAACTACTTGGTCAATGGTGGAAGGAGTTCCAACCGGAACAGCTCCCAATAAAGTACCATCCAATGGCGAATGCACTTCAATGAGGTTTTCTTGTGCCGGAATCCAGGCTTGTCCGTTGGTGAAATGACCTTTGGTGCCGGTTTGGGTAAGCGTTGCTGTGCTCATATGGATTGCTGGTTGACCACTCCGCTGGAATTGCTCATGGCGTATTTTGAAGTATTGCAATAGAGCAAACTGTACACCTGCAAGTGTGCTCGATTGGTGGCGTATTTGCGGCAGATTTTCAAAACAGGTGTTCCTTCTGCCAATTGAAGGCGTTGAGCGATCTCGGGGTCTGCGGAGGCAGCCCAGATTTCCTGCTCCATTCCGGTGATTTCCAATTGGTAAGTTTTGGCCAAAAACTCAAAGAAGGAGCTGTTCAGTTTAAATTGTCGCACAAATTGGGGCAAATTGAGGTTGGGTACAAAAGTACTTTCATACATCAAAGGTTGGCCATCGATGGAACGCACCCGGGAGAAATGAATGCAGCCTGCTCCGCGTTCGAGTTCATTGAGTTCAAAGAAAAATTTGACTGGCCAGGGCTGGATCTGTGGCTCCTGTACGGACAAGGTAGAGATCTTTTCAGGACCGACCATGGCTGAGAAGCCCTGAAAGGAAAGTAAATTCAGTGCTCTACTTTTGGACTTGACAATGCTGCCTTTGCCTTTTTGTTTGACAATGAAGCCTTCAGACTCCAATTGGCTCAAGGCTTGACGAACGGTAGATCTGGCCAGGTTTGAAGCAGCACATAAGTCGTTTTCCGACGGCAATACACTCCCTACCTGGTAGACGTCGGCCAGGATCTCCTTTTTGAGTCGATTGTACAAGATTTTGTATTGGAGCGTACTTTCCATTGCTGACGATTTATTGTCGAGGTAAAAGTACAAACTTTCAACTTGTACGTACAAGTTTTAGCGATGTTTTTTTTCAGACCAGGCATGTTTCATGTAGAAAGCAATTAAAAGTCAAATTTTTGGCGAGTGATAAAAATTCTCAGAGATATTATCTCGCATGCAAGTATATTTGACGCTCATTTATCTACCGACAAAAAAAAACCATTCATGGCACATACACCACTCCGACTTTTGTTATTTTTTGGTATAATTTTAGTGAGCAAAATCTCCATTTTTGCTCAATCTCCTCAACAAACGCTGCGGGGACAAGTGATCGATGCAGTTGTGCAAAAAGCATTACCAAATGCCAACGTCTTACTCGAAGGCACAACACTAGGCACAACAACCGATGATAATGGCAAATTCCGTTTTGAAAACCTTCCGGTTGGTCGTTATCGCCTGCGCATTTCTTTTGTAGGTTACGACACCCTGGTTGTGCCTGAAATCTTACTCGAATCGGGCCGCGAAACGGTGTTGAATCTGCCCTTACATATCGCTTATACCACGCTGAGCGAATTGAGCATTACTGCTGCTCCGCTGGAAGTGGAATCCCTCAATCCTTCGGTGCGCAGCATCAGCAACGAAACCACATTGCGGTTTCCAGGGGTATTTTTTGATCCTGCCCGCACCGCAAGTGCCCTACCCGGAGTGGTCAACACCAACGATCAGGCCAATTTTCTTTCGGTAAGGGGCAATACCCCGAATGCCAACCTCTGGCGTTTGGAAGGGGTAGATATCCTCAATCCCAACCATACCCCCAATGCGGGATCTCAAAGTGACTTACCTACCTTTACCGGAGGTGGTGTCAATATGCTCAGTACGCAAATGCTCGGAAACGCTGCTTTTTTGACCGGAGATTATGCCGCAGGATACGGCAATGCCCTGGGTGGTATTTTTGACATGCGCCTGCGTACCGGCAATAATGAGCAAAGAGAATATACCCTGCAAGCCAGTTTACTCGGTTTGGACGGCGCACTTGAAGGGCCAATCGGCAAAAAAGGTGGCGCTTCTTACCTGATCAACGGTCGCTATTCCACCTTGGGCTTGTTGAGCAACCTGGGTGTAGATGTCGGTGGCGAAGCCATAGGTTTTAAAGACTTGGCTTTCAATCTGGTATTCCCTTTTGCCAAGGGTGGAAAATTCACTGTTTTCGGGATGGGTGGCAATAGTTCCAACATCTTTACTGGCGACAGGGATTCTACCAAATGGGAATTTGACAAAGACCGTCAGGACATTGATTTTGAATCTTCCACCCAGGTTTTGGGTGGAACCCTTCGGCTACCTGTAGGAAAAAATGGCATGTGGAATACTTCATTTGCCTATTCTGGCTATCAAAGTACCCGCATTCAGACTTATTTTACTGGTGCTGGGCCAACTTTGGGTGACCAAATTCGCCAATACCGCCGCAGCATTCATTCCTATTTCTATTCCAAACCCAATCCACGCCAGACGCTGAAATGGGGCATCATTTACAATACGGGTGAAATCATTCAACCTTATACTTCTACCAAATTTGATTTCGGACATTTTGAGTGGGAACTGGGGTTGCATTACATTCATTTGTTGAATGTCGAGAAGCCCAGCAAGGGTAGCATTAGCAATTTTGAGCCACGGATTAATTTGGCCTACCGGATTGCAGATAACAAAAAGCTGACCCTGTCTTTTGGAGCATTTAGCCAAAGGCCAATTCTGCCTACAATAGCCAACCAACCTGGCGCGGTTGCCTTGGTCAAAAGCCAGCAATCCAGCATCGGGCTGCAGATCCAAACCAGTCCATCCACCAGTTTGGAATTTCAGGCCTATTATCAAAAGCAGACCAGTGTAGCCATACTCCCCTACTCTTTTCAAATGCTCTCGAGCAATTTTGTCAATGAGCGGATTCCCGTGTTGCTGAGTACTTCAAGTGTTTCTGAAGTACTTACCACTGACGGCGAGGCGCGCAACTACGGCCTTGAAATCAACTTGCGGCGCTACCTCGAGAAAGGTTTTTACTTTTTGGCCAACAGTTCCATCTATCATTCCGAATACCGCAACAACAGCAGTTTGTACAAGCAAACTTTTGGCAACAACGATTGGCGCAGCAGCCGTTTCGATGGCCGCTATGTTTTCAATGTCACTGCGGGTAAAGAATGGCGCAAAGAACGCAAAGCTGGAAAAGTGAAATTGTGGGGCATCAATGGCCGCGTCATCGCATTGGGCAATTTGCCACAAACGCCTATCGATGTTACCCTTTCCGAAAAGAACGGCATCACCGTCCCGCTTGCTACCGCCATTACCGGCAATGAACGCAGCGATCCTGCTTTTTCTTTAAACAGCTCCACTTATTACCGCCTGGATACGCGCTTGTACTTCAAATGGAACAAAGCTGGCCGGAACAACACTTTTGCACTAGACATCCAAAACGCCACCAATCAGGAAAACTCTGGTTTTTTCTATTATGACCATTTGCAAAAACAGGTCTTAGAGAAGAAACAATTGGGGATTATACCCATTTTGAGTTATCGGGTTGAATTTTAAATCAAAGCTATAACTGGCATCAAAACGGCAACATCCAACCACAAAACAAAGTATTCTGACGACCTTGGTTCTTAATTGTGAACAATTTTCGTGATTTGGCTATTTATCACATATCTATCTGGTCATTTGTTAGACTGAAAATGGATTGCATCCTTTATTCACCCAATCACAAGCCAATGACAACGTCGCGGGATACTTCAGTGGTGGCTTTTTTGAGACAAATTTCATTTTTGGAAAACCTTCCATATGCTGATTTACATGAACTTGCGTTGATTTGCCAAATGGAGCAAATTCAACGAAATTGTGCCATTTATACCAAGGGGGAAATTTCAGGTCACTTGTTTATTTTATTGCGGGGTTCGGTCAAACTGTGTTCTTTCTCCGAAGATGGCCGTGAGATCATCAAGGAAATGCTGAGTCCCATTACCTTGTTTGGGGAGTTGGGCCTGGTAGGAGAAAAGGAGCGCCAGGAAAATGCACTTTCGATGCAAGACGAAGTGCAGTTGCTGCGCATTCCAACCGAATCATTTCGAAAGCTCATGCGCAAGCATCCAAATTTGTCTTTGGATATTGTGGATTGGTTGGGCACACGCTTACGCCGCGCAGAATCCAGGTTGGAAGCGCTGATGTTTAAGGATGCACGCGAAAGAATAATTGATTTTTTGAAAGACTCGGCAGAAAACCAAGGCAAAAAGATAGGTTTCGAATTGCTGATTAAACACAGCATGACCCAGCAAGACATTGCCAATTACACAGGCACCTCTCGCCAAACTGTAACTTCAGTCTTGAATGAACTCCGCAAATCAAACCTAATCTACTTCAATCGTCGAAGTATTTTGATTCGGGATTTGGAACGGTTATCTTAGGTTTTGGGGTTTAAGTTGCACACAGCTCTGAAAAAACGTGTTCAACTTAAAACCCAAAACTCAAAACCTTATTCCTCTTCTGAATCGTCTTCTTTCTCCAACTCTCGTTGAAGCTCTTCCATAAACACAAATTCTACTGCCTCTTTCTGAGTAGGAATGATGTCCAGGACTGATTTGAGGTGAGAAATTTCGATCAATTTTTTCACAGCATCGTGCTCGACACCTGTCAAAACGAAACTGCCTTGCTCCTTCCACAGCCTGTCACCTGTCAGAATGGCACTCAAGCCTGAAGAATCGACATACTTAACATTTGAAAGGTCAAAAATTAAATTCACCACACCTTCATTAAAAAGGAAAGTGAATTCTGTCTTTAGGTCAGGAGCCACAATTGAGTTCAAATTCTCTTCTTCTACTCGAAAAACCGTATAACGGTCTTGTTTATCAACTGAATACTTCATGCGCTTAGGGTAGTTGATTCTATTTTCCGGGCAAATATAAACAATTGAACGGAAAACCTAAGTCAATCGCGGGAATTTATCCAAATGCAGGGGGCAATTCTAAAGGTGATGATCTCTGTACATTTCTTTAAACCAGATTACCTTTTGGGTTGTTTGGTAGATTAATTTGCTTGAATTTCACATTTAACCCCTAATTGGGTTTGTTTATTAATCTAATTTGGATTAATTTTTGCAAAAATTTACATTTGGACAGGTTGAACAGAAACCTTATTATTGCTGAAGGAGATTTTTAGTGCTTTTTACTGGAAATTTTCCCGAAATGGCAGCCCATAAAGATGGCTCGATTCTTGCAGTAAGCATTGGCAATTCTGATCGCCCTTTGAATTTCCGCACAACATGAATAATAGAAGATTTTCACCCAAGGTAAAGGAAGTCATCAAAAAAAGCCGAGAAGAAGCTTTTCGTTTAGGGCATGACTTTATCGGTACAGAGCACCTTCTTTTAGGGATTGTTTCCGAAAAGGAGAGTTTGGCAGTTCGCGTCCTTGAATCCTTGGATGTTGATTCCGCTGAATTAAAACAAACACTGGAAGAATCTGTGCAAAAAATACCCGCAAGCAATACCAGTTTGAGCGTGGGTACACTCCCACTCAACAAACAGGCCGAAAAAGTACTTAAAGTCACTTTTTTGGAAGCGAAAATGCTTAAAAGTGAAGAGATTAGCCCGGAACACCTGGTGCTCTCCATTTTAAAGCACAAGGAAAATCCTGCTTCCAAAATTCTCAACCAATTCGACGTGGATTACGAAATTTACAAAGCCGAGCTCGAATACGTAAAGCAGGAGCAAGATTTCTCCAGCATCGAGCCGCCTTATAACCAAGCTCCGTCCGACAGTGACGACCCATACGACGATGAAGATCGCCAAGGTGGTTTTCAGCAACGCAAAGGCAACGCCAAATCTCGCACTCCAGTGCTGGATAACTTTGGGCGCGACATCACCAAGCTTGCTGAAGAGGGAAAATTAGACCCCATCATTGGCCGCGAAAAAGAAATCGAAAGGGTTTCTCAAATCCTGAGTCGCCGCAAAAAGAACAACCCAATTCTGATTGGCGAACCCGGTGTGGGCAAAACGGCCATCGTAGAAGGGTTGGCCTTGCGCATCATGCAACGCAAAGTATCGCGTACGCTGTTCAACAAGCGCATTGTGATGCTCGATTTGGCAGCGTTGGTTGCCGGTACCAAATACCGTGGCCAGTTTGAAGAGCGCATGAAAGCCATCATGAATGAATTGGAAAAATCTCGCGATGTCATCCTGTTTATTGATGAAATTCACACCATTGTAGGTGCAGGTGGAGCTACTGGCTCACTGGATGCCTCTAACATCTTCAAGCCTGCCCTGGCTCGGGGTGAACTCCAGTGCATTGGTGCATCCACCCTGGATGAATACCGCCAGCACATCGAAAAGGATGGCGCCCTGGATCGCCGCTTCCAAAAAGTAATGGTCGATCCACCATCTGCGGATGAGGCTATCCATATCTTGCACAACATCAAGTCTAAATACGAAGAATTCCACAACGTTATTTACGACGATGATGCGATCAAAGCCTGCGTTCGCCTGAGTGATCGGTACATCACCGACCGCTTCCTGCCCGACAAGGCGATTGATGTATTGGACGAAGTGGGCGCTCGCGTCCACCTGAAAAACATCCACGTTCCGAAGCACATCGAAGACCTCGAAAAGCAAATCGAAGAGCTGAAGGAACTCAAAAACCAGGCCGTCAAAAACCAGCAGTACGAAAGAGCTGCTGATTTGCGCGACCGCGAATCGAAACTGGTGCGCCAATTGGAGTTTGCCAAGGTACAATGGGAAGAGGATTCTAAAACCAAACGTTATCCCGTAGGCGAAGAAGACATCGCTGAGGTGGTTTCAATGATGACCAACATCCCGGTAATGCGGGTGGCTCAAAGTGAAAACCGCAAGTTGGTGAGCATGGAAAAAGACATGCAAGGAACCATCATCGGCCAGGATGAAGCGCTCAAGAAAATCACCAAAGCCATTCAACGCAACCGGGTAGGGCTCAAAGACCCCACCAAACCAATTGGTTCGTTCATTTTCCTTGGTCCAACGGGCGTAGGTAAAACGGAATTGGCTAAAGCCTTGGCGCGTTACCTCTTCGACTCAGAAGATGCCCTGATCCGCATCGACATGAGTGAATACATGGAAAAATTCTCGGTAAGCCGCTTGATTGGTGCGCCTCCGGGATACGTGGGCTACGAAGAAGGTGGGCAGTTGACCGAAAAAGTTCGCCGCAAGCCTTATTCTGTGGTACTGCTCGACGAAATTGAAAAAGCGCACCCGGATGTGTACAATATTTTGCTCCAGGTTTTGGACGACGGTCAATTGACCGATGGTCTTGGTCGCAAAGTGGACTTCAAAAACACCCTGATCATCATGACCTCCAACATCGGGGTTCGTCAGTTGAAAGACTTTGGTCAAGGTGTAGGTTTTGCCACCAAGTCTCGTCAAGAGTCAGCGGAAGACAATACCAAGGCCGTGATTCAAAATGCCCTGAAGCGTACTTTCTCTCCAGAATTCCTCAACCGCATCGACGATGTGGTAGTGTTCAACAGTCTGGGACAGGAAGAAATCTTCAAGATCATCGACATTTCGCTGAAGGATTTGCACCGCCGTTTGGCTACCATGAATTTCACCCTCGTCATCAGTGAAGAGGCCAAGAAGTTTGTGGCTGAAAAAGGATTTGATCCTCAGTTCGGTGCCCGTCCGCTCAACCGCGCCATCCAGAAATACCTGGAAGATCCGCTTGCAGAGTTCATTTTGAATGACCAACCGCAAGAGGGAACTGCTTTGGAAGCGGTTTTGACCGATGAAAAGGACAATTTGCGGATTGTTCTTGCAAAAGAAGTGAATACAGACGTCAAGGAATAAAAAAATATTGTATTTTTGTTTCATTATATAGAGACGCGTTTAGATGCGTCTCTATTTTTTTTAGTTTTTGGAACTAAAACATCAATTTTTGCATTATTTTCTAACAAAATAAAATTCATTTGGCAAAGAATCAATTTGGCGGTAATCGCAGTAGTGGAGGTGGTGGTAGCAAACCGCCATTCCGTGGTGGTCGGAGAGACTCTCGCTTCCCTAGTGAGGAAGATAAAGGGCAATTCCGATTGAATGATCAAATTCGAGTACCTCAGATTCGTCTGGTTGGAGATAACATGGAACAACTTAGCGAATTTGTTGGCGTAGAAATCAAGTCGGGCGAAGTATACAATACCCGTGATGCATTGCAATGGGCCGAAAAATCAGAACTTGATCTGGTTGAAATCTCTCCCAATGCAGTACCTCCTGTAGTGCGCATCATCGACTACAACAAGTTTCTCTACGAGAAGAAGAAGAAAGAAAAGGAAATCAAAGCCAAAGCGGCCAAAACGGTAATCAAAGAAATTCGTTTTGGACCCAATACGGATGACCACGATTTTGAATTCAAAGTGCGTCACGCTAAAACCTTCCTGGAAGAAAACGCCAAGGTGAAAGCTTACGTAAACTTCCGTGGTCGTACCATTGTGTTTAAAGACCGTGGTGAATTGCTCTTGCTGCGCTTTCTCAAAGAATTGGAAGAATTTGGTGCACCTGAATCTTTGCCAAAATTGGAAGGTCGCCGGATGATTGTAATGATTGCTCCGAAGAAGAAGAAATAACCAACTCGCTGGAAATGAAAAAGGCCAACCCGTTGCAAAACAACAGGTTGGCCTTTTTTATTGCTAAATCCTTGCTACATCTCGATCAGGTTGCGTTCCCGAAAATCCAGCAGAATCAACTTAATGGCGCGCTTGGCAATGTTTTTGCCAATGAGTCGCGTCAGAAACTTTCTCCAGCCCCACATGAAGATTTTTTTGGTGAAAGAGGGCTTACTGGCAGATTTCTCTTTTTCTCCGTAATAGCCCCGCATCAAACGGTTAACATCCTGGTGAACCTCTTTTGAATATTGATCATCGGGAGCGGTATTGAGGGTAAAAATATGATCCAGTACGGTTTTGAAGCGCAAGCACATTAAAGGATCCAGCCTAAAGATCTCTTTAGCAGGAATTTTCTTCTTGATTGGCTCCGGCAAATAATCTTCGTGGTAAACACTTTTCGCCATATTGGCGATCCCCATGTCTGGTATGATCGGATAAAAACCAGGGCCCCCCAAATCATCAGGAATAAAAAAGCGTTGATGCCGTTCATCCGAGCCGTCGCTTTTCCAATCATCGAATACCTTGGCTTTTTCAAGTTCATCCAAGGGGATACTAAAGTGCTTGCGGATGAATTTCTGGCCATTGAACCTGCCCAAATAAAAATCGTGCTCCCGGAATTCGCGGCTAAAAAACCCGCCAAAACCATCTAGCGCCCCACAAGCAATGGGGTAAGCATCGTTTTTCTTCTTGGGGAAAACCATTCTGCGGGTAACATCACCCGCCAAACCTTTCATCAGGTCATTCTCCTTGACCATGGCCTGGGCCCGAATCGCCCCAAAAATATTGGGGATCAAATCCAGCAACGAAGAAGGCGCTTTGTATTTCTTGGCTTTGTCTTGCGCAAAGTTGGGAAAAGGATCGATCATGATAATCGCATATGGATTGCCATCTTTGTTGCACTTTTCCTCCACCGCATCGATGATTTCTCCAAATGGTTCATTGTTGATGGTACCCCCATCAATAGCTACAAAATTGAAGGGATCATCATCTACAGTTATTTCGATGGCTTGAGCCATTTTGGGTTGGTTTTGCAACCCAAACATGCGGAACACCGTCGATTTGATGTAAGCCAAGGGTATGTTGTTCAATGGCCGTGCGGCCAAACCCAGCGGGAAAGCGCCGGTAGCTTTGGCACAATCCAGCAACAGTTTTATATCCGATGCGGAATCGGGTTGAAAAGGCACAATATGATCGGGCTGATATTGCCCTGGAGTGCGCATCACCATAAAATGGGCGATCCCTTTGTGAACGTACATGCGGTGTGCGGGCTGTTCCTTTGCATCTTCTACGGTAAAGGTGTCCCGGCTTTTGTTTTCTTCTGCTTCTTTCTTTTTGAGTTCCTCTTTCAGTTTGTTGTCAAAAAAATTGACTGCAACAGGTACCCCGCGCAAGCTGGTAATGGTGAGAATGACCTGCAAATTGGGAGAGATATATTCGGGCAAGTCCTTGATTTGTGACAGGATTCCGGCTTTGTCGGCAATGGCGTCGATGGGGTCAGAATTGAGCAGGGATTTTACCTCGTTTTTGGCCAGAATGTCGCCAGTTTGCATCATTTGCTCCAAAGTGGGCGTGCCTACTGCATCGTTTAGATTGACCCAGGCATCGTATAATTTATTGTGGCTTTTTTCGGGATTGTAATCGTTGATGGGGTTAAGTCCTTCAAACATGCCCAAGGCTGCGATGGCGGCAGTCATGCCACCAGCCGAAGCTCCTCCGATCACCTCGATCACCACGTCGTGCATGGGGATGGAGTGGTCGTACATGGGGTGATCAGGCCCAAGGTCGTCGTTGTTTTTTTTGGCCAGGTCCCATTTTTCCAGGGTTTCCAATAAATAATCGATCACACCAGCGGTGTATGCTCCTGCCGATACAGCGCCGGCCATGGCAATGCCGATTTTAAAAGTTTTACCTCTTTTCATGGTTTTAGGTGTTGAAATCCTTGTAGACAAGGGGATGTTTTTTATTACTTGACAAAAACCACAATGCCAATCCCAGGGCCACCAAATCCTGTGCGGGGATCGCTCTGGAAAGTCGGTTTTAATTTAAAACTCAAATCTTCGCTCATGTCAAAATTCTGCAAATGCGCATCTACAAATGCCTCTACGGCCACCAATCCATAGGCAGCGAATACCCCAACGTAAGACAATTGGCGGTTTTTGTCGTAAAAATCACGCCGGTTTCGGAGTCCGGTTACGCCTAGGTTAAACTTGGTAAATTCATGTGGTTTTTTCAGTAATTCATCCTCTAGTGCCGATTGGAATCGCTTGTACAAATCACTGCTATAGGTCACAAAGTACACCATGGTTCCAATGGCGCCAACGGCAAAAGGTGCTTTCCACCAATGCCCATTGTACACCTGCCCAGATCCTGGTAAAGCAAAGGAGTACAAAAGCGCTTTTTTGGGGACAGGCAAGCGGTTTTTTCGCTCCTTTCTTACACTGTCCATAAATACCATGCGCACTTTTTCCTGAGGTGCAGCAGGAATAGAATCAATTTGCTGGCCAAACAACGGACAAGTACAAACGAGCAACACTCCAATAAGCAATCCCTTCATCAGCATTCGTTTTGTAACACGGGGGGGATAAAAAAATAAATGTTCATTTTTGCCCCAATACATAGAGTCGGTACAAGGCCAAAATGTAGCTTATCAAAATGTTAATTGTTCTCTTCCAATCGATCCAATAAATCGTTCAGGTCTTTGGTGTTGGCAAAGGGAATAACAATCTGACCTTTGCCTTCAGCATTGACTTTAAGTTGTACTTTCCCTACTCCAAAGTACTCCCGAAAACGATTTTGAACGCCTACGTATTCTTCCGGAATTTTAGTTTCCTTGTTGCTTTCTTTGTTGACAGGTTTTTTTTCTGCGGCAATCAGGTTTTCCAAGGCCCGAACGGACAAATGATTGACCATTGCCAAATCAAAAAAGCCCTTGCTTTTGACATAATCATCCAGCGACGCCAGTGCCCGACCGTGTCCAAAAGAAATCTCGCGATCGCGGAGTGCTTTTTGGATGGGTTCTGGCAATTTGAGCAACCGGAGGTAATTGGTGATGGTACTTCTGTCTTTACCCATGCGACTAGAGAGTTCGGCATCGGTGAGCTTGCATTCGTCTTTCAGGCGGGCATAGGTAAGTGCTACTTCAATCGAATTCAAATCTTGTCGCTGAATGTTTTCAATCAACGCCATTTCCAGCATTTCGGTATCGTTGGCTAGCCTTACATAAGCCGGAATTTCTGAGAGTCCAGCTTTTTGTGAAGCCCGAAAACGGCGTTCCCCCGAAATGATTTGATAGTGGTTGGGCTCCAGCAAACGCACCGTAATGGGCTGAATCAAGCCGTGTACTTTGATGGAACTGGCCAATTCATCCAGGGCATCTTCATCAAATTGATTCCGAGGTTGTCCGGGGTTGGGCTGAATTTGCTCAATTGGGATCATCGGGGTGAAATGCGTCAATTCTTTTACCACCGCTTCCTGATCAGCAGCGATGGCCTCATTCAAGGTATCAGCATTGAATACTGCACGCAGTCCTGCACTGAGGTTATCTCGGGTTACTTTTTTTGCCCCTTCGGTCCGGATTACTTTTTTTGCCATGTCGGTTTTGGGTTAATCAGCACTGGGTTCGCTGAAGGTTTTGCTAACAGAAGAATCCCCGTTGCGCAACAAAAATTCTTGGGCCAGATTGAGGTAATTGATGGCTCCTTTGCTACCCGCATTGAGCAATACTACAGGCATGTGCATATTGGGTGCCTCCCCAATCCGGGCATTTCGGTGGATGATGGTGTCAAAAACCCGATCCTTGAAAATGTCTTTTACCTCGTTGACCACCACGTTGGCCAAGCGCAAGCGTGGGTCGTACATGGTCAGTACGATGCCTTCAATGACCAGATTAGGATTAAGGGTGCGTTTAACCAGGTTGATACTGTCTTGCAATTTGGCCAAACCTTCCAAGGCAAAAAACTCGCACTGCACCGGAATCAAAACCGAATCACCCGCACAAAGCGCGTTGACCGTTACCATACCCAGTGAAGGCAAACAGTCGATGAAGATGTAATCGTAATAATCCCGCAACTTTTCAACTACTCCTTTCATCACGAATTCGCGGTTGGGGCGATTCACCAACTCTACGTCGGCACCAACCAGGTTGATGTCAGATGGCAACAAATGAAGGTTGGGCGTATCGGTTTCATAGATGGCATCCATGGGATCCATGCCATTGATCATGCAATCGTACAAGGTTGACTCCGCTTCGCCAGGTAGAATCCCTACCCCTGAAGAAGCGTTAGCCTGGGGATCAGAATCGATCAGCAAAACCTTTTTCTCTAAAATGGCCAAGCTAGCTGCCAGGTTGATCGCGGTGGTGGTTTTGCCTACCCCACCCTTTTGGTTGGCAATGGTAATTACTTTTCCCATGAAGTTGAAGTTGAAAAGTTGGAAAGTTGATCCTATTCACCGAGCGAAGCCGAGATGGATAGGATCAACTTTTCAACTTAGAGCGTTGTGCTTTCATTAAGCGGCAGCAAAATTAACTCTTTTCCTTTAGCTGAAAAAGCTTTTTGCGCGGAAGCGTGATTGATTTTAATATATCCAAAAGTATCGTAATGACACCCGATGATTTTATCACATTCAATAAATTGGGCAGCCAATACCGCATCACTGATTCCCATGGTGAAATTGTCTCCGATGGGTAAAATGGCAAAATCCAGTTTGGGGCAGGTCATGGGAATGAGTTTCATGTCCATGGTGAGGGCAGTATCCCCGGCAATGTAGAAGGTAATTTCAGTGTTCGAAACCACAAAACCACTGGGATTGCCCGCATAAGTACCATCCGGTAGCACACTGGAATGTACGGCATTGACCATTTTTACTGTTCCAAAATCGAAAGATTTGGAACCACCAAGATTCATGGGATGCCCTTTGATGCCTTTGGTTTGATACCAACTCACAATCTCGTAATTGGAAATTATAGTAGCGCCACAACGTTTGGCAATGCTTTCGGCATCTGCCACGTGATCGCCATGGCCGTGGGTCAGCAGGATGTAATCGGCTTCGATGTTGTTTACGATTGCCTTTCCATTTTCGGATTGCAGCGGATTGGGAGAGATAAAAGGATCAAAAAGTAGCTTTTGTCCAAGCGTTTCAATCAAAAAACAAGATTGCCCGTAATAGGTAACTTTCATGATTGGTATGGTTTGAGGATTTGATGCTAAAGTAGTTGTTTCTTCGGCTACTTTCAAAAACTCAAACAGAAAATCCCCAATGGTGCAGTATAATCTTGCTCCA
>NZ_JBBAKG010000103.1:0-17963 GCF_040403615.1 Haliscomenobacter sp.
TTTGTTGACCAAAAGCTTCGTCGCTGAGGTTGCGGCGCATGATTTCGAGTTCTTCTTCTTTGCTAGGATAGCCAATTTTGACCTTGAGCATAAAGCGGTCTACCTGGGCTTCGGGAAGCGGGTAGGTACCTTCCTGCTCGATGGGGTTTTGGGTAGCCAATACCAAAAAGGGTTCTTCCAGTTTGAAGGTATCCACACCGATGGTCACCTGGCGTTCTTGCATGGCTTCGAGCAGGGCACTTTGTACCTTGGCGGGAGCGCGGTTGATCTCATCGGCCAGAATGAAATTGGCGAAGATGGGCCCTTTGCGTACCGTAAACTCGTTTTGCGAAGGGTTGTAAATCATGGTGCCGATGATGTCGGCAGGCAAAAGATCGGGGGTAAACTGGATGCGGCTAAAGCGGGCATCAATGGCCTGCGAAAGGGTTTTGATGGCCAGGGTTTTAGCCAAGCCAGGCAAACCTTCCAACAATACATGGCCTCTACTGAGCAAACCCAGCATCAGGCGTTCAATCATTCGTTCTTGCCCAACGATCACTTTGGCCGTTTCGGCATGTAATTTTTCTACAAAGGCGCTGTCAATGTAGATCTGTTGGTTTAGCGCTTCTATGTCCACGTGGTGCATCAGCCGGATAACTTTTTAATTCAGGTGTGCAAAATTGGTGAAAAATTTTGAAAAGAGGATGTTTTTTGCACATGGAAAGTTGAACCGGGGTGGGCTTGGGTAGTTTTCACGCGGATGTTTCACAAATCCATCACGATTTTCAAATTATCTTTCACTTTATCCTTCAGATGCCCTGGTAAGTTACCTAGTTTTTTTAAGAGTCTTTTATTGTCAATGGCTCTAACTTGATCAATCATGATGGAGCTGGCTTTGTTAAGTCCGGCATCTCCTTGGTTCAAATTCACGCGAAGGATACTCACGCCAGGTTTTACATTGCTCGTAATTGGGCAAACCAAAGTTGAAGGATGAGTTCCATTAAGTAGATCAGTCTGAACAAGCAGAACAGGTCTGGTTTTACCTGTTTCCGTTCCAAAGCGCGGATTAAGATCAGCCAGCCAAACCTCGAATTGTTTACCACTCATCTTCTATCGCTTCAAACTCATGCAATACCGCCATAGAGTCCTCAGAAACCATAGCAGATTCTTGTAGTAGTTGCTTTTCGAGTAAGAATCTATCTTGTAGCGCATTGTAATATTCGATGGCTTCATTGATGTATTTATTCCTACTCACCTGTACGTTCTCCAGGATTTTTTCCATTTCCTGAAAGACGGGTTCATTTAATTTTAAAGATATACTTTTCATGCTGAGATTTTTACAAAAATAAACCACTTTTTGATACGATTCCAGTAGTACCTACAACCCTTCCACTTTCCAATCCGCCACGCACCGATCGGCCCTACTAAAATTGATGCCCAGCAACAACACGGGTCGGCCATCGTGTCGGTATTTTTCGGCATATCCTTTTTGGCGGAGGTAGTCCAGGGCTTGTTGGGCGCTTTGATCTAGCTTGAACTCCAGCACATAAACATGCGTTGGCGTTTTGAGTACCGCATCAGAGCGCCCACGGAGGCCCGCTACTTCGGCCTCGGCATCCATGCCCATGTAGCGAAAAACGAGGTAAAGCATGGCGTGGTAGTCTGCTTCATTGTTTTTGCGATCGAGGGTGCTGGGGATGTTTTCAAAAAGGGTGTTGACAATGGAAATGGCCAGTTCCAGGTTGTTTTGGAAAAAAGCTTCGCGGAGCTTCCAGACGGTCGGGCCAGGGGTAGTTAAGGGCAAGTTGCCATATGCTGCCATCAAGTGATCGGTGATGGCTTCGCGAACTTCGTGATTGGGATACCCCAGGTGGTATACGTTGCCTGCTTTTTTGCTTTGCAGGGTAAGATAACCAGTTTGAAACAACAGAATGGGTAAGTCCATATCGTGGAGCACGTAGCTTTCAAAAGCGCGTTCGTTGACCTCAAAATGTTCAAGGTTAAATTCAGATCGGCTTTTGATTTGTTGAATCAAAAAACTAGGCGTACCAGTAGCGAACCAATGGTTGGCAAACTTGCGCTGGCTGCAAAACTTCATAAACGAAATGGGATTGTACACGTAGTACTTCAAATCCCAGGTGTAGCCATTGTACCAGTACTTGATTTGATCCAGCAATGCTTCGGGTGATAGCTCCAGGTCTTGCTCCGCCGCTCGCAAATAATCGACAAAGTTGTGTTCCAATTCTTCTTGGGTGTATCCTGTAAGGGTTGAAAAACTACGGTGAAACGTAATGTCTTCAAGATGGTTGAGGTTGGAAAATACACTGACCTGGCTGAATTTGGAAATCCCGGTGAGCATCAAAAACTCAATCTTGTCGCCAATCGGCTTGAGGATGCCGTAAAAATCGCCCAGGATTTGGCGGTTTTTTTCGGCTTCTTCGGGCAGGTGCAACACATCCAGCATGGGTTTGTCGTACTCGTCAAAAAGCACGACTACCCTTTTTTGGTATTTTTGGTGCAATTTCCCAATTAACTCGCTCAAGCGAAAAGCCGGGCTTTCCTCACTCAACTCCAATTGATGCTCCACGGCAATCAAATCCAGGTGTTTGTTCAATCCGGTACTCAGGCCCCAATCTTTAAACCCCGTGCGATCCATGTAAAAATGCACCACAGGATGCACCTTCGTCCAATCCCAGTGATCTTCAATCCATAAACCCTGAAAGAGTTCTCGTTTTCCGCTGTACAATTGAGCAATGGTAGACAGGAGCAAGGACTTACCAAAACGGCGTGGCCGGGATAAAAATGCAGCTTTAAAATCACTGAGCAAAGAATGGATCTGAGCAGTTTTATCCACATAGATTGCCTTGCGTTCGATGAGTTCGTCAAAATGCTGAATGCCCAATGGTAAGTTCTTCATGCCGTAGGAGTTGGTATACTTAGCACAAAGATAAGGATTCGGTATCCCCTTTACAAATTCCTTTTCTTCTTCTCCCGCAGCGGCCAATCCACCGCCCGCGCTGTCAGCGCAATATACGTCAGCGATGGATTTTGCGTCGAGGTTGAAGTCATGCAGGCCTCAACGATCATGAACACGTTAAATCCTAAATCGATCTAAAAATTTCTAAATCTTGCAATTAGAGTGCGTGATTTTTAGTTTTTTAGTTTTTGAACTTGGTTTTGTTGTAAAAACGGATTAGTTTTAAGAGTGTGTTTTAAAATGATTTCGATGAAAAAAGTGGTAAGCTTTAATCTCCAAAACCAAAGTGAGTGGGAGTTCATTCAAAACCTCCTCAATCGGCTCAGTGTTACTTATGAAACGCTTGACAACAAAAAAATCACAGACCAAAGCAAGGATTCAAAAATAGAAGCAGCACTCATCTCTGAAATTTATGGGAGTTGGCCCGGTGACGAGAGCAGTGATGAAACCATCCAAGAGATATACAATTCCCGGGTAAATACCTCGAATGAAGTCATTTTATGAATTATTTATTGGACACCAAGAATAACGCTTCACAATCCCCCCTACCTCATCTCCCGTACCGCCCAATCCACCTCCCGCGCCATCAGCGCCATATACGTCAACGACGGATTCTGAGTCGAGGGGGAAGTTATACAAGCATAAGACTACCTATATGCTAAAATCCCTAAGCAAGGTAATGATGGAAATTAAATTTGGATAACCGCTGTAAATTAATATAAAATATGGGGGGGGGTAAATTTGCATCTTTGAAATAAACGTTTTAGATTTGTTGGAACAAAATCAATGAAGTATAGAGGCATTATTATAAACTCCTCACCACCGCAGGTGGTGAGCCAAACGCTTATTTGCTATGTTAAAAACACCACTGTCTCGCTCTGAGGTAGCTATTGCCTATGGAATCAATACTCGTACACTTTATAATTGGATTAAGAGTGTTGGAATTATCCGCAAAGGAGGTCGCTTAACCATTCCGGAATGTGAGCTTCTTTTTGAAAAGTATGGGAAGCCTGTGGAGATTTGGGAAAAGAAAGAAAAGTCGAAGAGGTAATTGGTAAATTTTTCTTTTGCTGCAATTAAATTTGATTTTCCCGCTGAAAAAACGATTTTAATGCCGAATTTTTCCGACTTCTTCCGAGTTTGGAGTTTTAATAGAAAGTATTTTTGTAGTTGTAAATGAGATACTATTGCACCTATATTTGGGATTGACCTATAGGATTGTCTCTTAATCAATTGACAGGAATAAATTAGAGCAATGGGTTATGCTCATTGCCTGTAAATCTATTGTACAATCATATGAAAGACTCGTCTGTTGTACTTGAATCAACTCACTTGAGCAGCCATAAAAGAATATGGTATATGCTCCAGGAATCCAGCGGCTGGCTGATTTTCTTTAGCATTTGGCTATTGTACATTGCGGTGTCGTTCATTCAGCAAAGGTTGGTTTTTACGGAGGATGTGATCTACAATACTTTCGGCGAACAATTGGCTTACGATCGAATTGAGCAACTTTTAGAGACTAGAAAAAAATGGGAATGGGTAGGCTATGCCATTATCCCGATTTTCATCTTCTTTCAGGTATTTTTCACAGCTGCGTGCTTGAATGTAGGCTATTTACTGGGAGAGCAACGCAGCCAGAAAATTGGTTTTCGTCGCTTTTTTAGCATTAGCATCAAAGCATCAATCGTATACCCACTTTATAGTGTAGCAATGTTGCTGGTGTGCCTATTTTTTTTAAATGTAGAGCACATGGAAGATTATTCATATGCAGATTTTTTTTCTATCGCAGGGTTGTTACATCTGAGCCGTAGTGAAGAATGGTGGGTGATGCCACTCCGGGCCATCAATATCTTCGAATTATTCTTCTGCTTAGGACTCGCAGCAGGAGTAAGCCGGGCCATGAATAGTTCTTTTCGAAGTGCTTTAGCCTTTGTCGCACTTTCTTATGGCGTGGGCTTTTTGCTTTGGATGTTGTTCGTCATGTTTTTACAATTAAGCTTGAGCGCATGAAGGCGAGACAAATTTTCACTATACTGCTGTTATTATCCATTATTGGCCTGCTTTCCTGGCAAATTAGTGAAAAGGCCGGCCAAAAGGCGCAGCGAGCCAAAGAAAGGGCACAATTACCGGATTTTACCCTTTCAACTTTGGGTGGGGAAAATCTGAATACCAATTCAATAGCAGGCAAAGATCAAAGCGTCTTTATCTTTTTTGATCCTGATTGTTCCATTTGTGCCTACGAAGCTGAAAATGCGCATCGGTATGTGAAACAATATACAAAAAACACCAGTATTGTTTGGGTAGGGTCAGAGCGCAGACGCAAAGTCGAAAAATTTGCAAGAAAATACCATCTGGATACCCTTGTCAAGCATTTTGTGCTGATTGATTCTAGTGGGCAACTGGCGAAGAAATTTGGGGTGCGGGGCGTTCCCGAAATCCTGATCTACAACCACAAGGGGGATTTGATAAAACAGTTTCATGGTGAAACGACCTGGGAAGGAATGCTTAAATATCTTGACTGAACCGCTCTCTTTTTCTACTCAAAAGGAATACGAATGACGATCTTGGTATTGATGGCTGATGCCATCGGGCACATAAATGGGACTTACAACTTTTGCCAAAAGCTACAAGCTCATGGTGCGAGAATCGTGTATGGGGTCAGGCCACAGATGTTGGCAAGTATACAGGCACAAGGTTTTGAGGGCGTCGTCAGCAACAATGAGTTCTTTTTCAAGAGAGGAGGTTTGGGCTTACAACAAGGTTCCTGGCTTGAAAAGCTAAGTGAAAATTTCGCTGACATTTTGACACACGAGAAGGAAAAATTTGCCCAAGCTATTGCGCAGCAACTGGATCAGTTGATCACCCAACTCAATCCGGATGTGGTTTTGCTGGACAGTTTCCTGAGTTACAACTATTTCTTGTTGAACCTCAAGTCCAAGCGCGTTTTTTTGATTCAGACCATGCTCTCCACGGTAAAGAGAAAAAGTGTGCCGCCACTGTACAGCCGCTTAAGTATAGATACAAGCGATTGGCTAAAAAGTCTGAGCTTGCAATGGGGGAGACTAAAAAATAAATGGCAACGCTTGATCACGCTGGAAAGAGGGGTGCTGAAAACAGTATTGAGGATAGCTGGGGATCAAAAATCGGAAATTTTAGCCGCACTTGATACCATGCGTAGCTTTCGGCCAGGGATTAAGGGCCTTCCAGAGATCATTATGGCACCACAGGCTTTTGATTTGCCAGAGTTTGGGCAAGCACAGGAGCAATATTATGCGGGCACTCAGTTGAATCATGACCGTATCGAAGTAGAGCTATCGAAAAACGAATTGGAACTTCTGCGAAAGATGGATGCCCAGAAGGATCAAAAATGGGTGTATTGCTCATTAGGCACCTTGAATTTGCTCCATAACCCCAAATGTCTCCACTTTTTGGAGCAGGTACTGGAAGTTTTTCGCCAGAAACCGGAATGGAACCTGGTTCTGACTACCGGGATGATCGAAACACGGCAACTGGGCAAGGTTTCCGATAATGTTTTGATTTACAAAAAGTTACCCCAATTGGAAGTACTCAAACGTTGCCAGGCCATCATCACACACGGGGGACTCAATTCGGTACTGGAAGCCATCGACCATAAGGTGCCACTATTGGTATACCCACTTAATGAACGTTGGGATCAAAATGGGAATGCAGCTAGGGTGAAGTATTATGGGGTTGGATTGAGGGGGAGGATGCAAAATGCCCAAGCTGGGCAAATTTTGAAGCAACTTGATTTATTGCTGAGTGGTGAGGTTTATCGCAAAAATCTTCAGCTTTTGAAGCAGAAAATAGGGGCAGAAAATGGGATGGAGAGCATTTTGGAGATGATTTTCGGAGGGAATTATTCTAAAACAAAGCTAAAAATCGCAGTAGCGATAAAAGAATAAGAAATCAACGGTGATGTTCTGACTCCTGCATTCAAATGGCCATTGAGGGTAGGACAGGCTGAGGGTCAGCAGTCTGGGAGAGGTCTGACTTAATCAATTCATTTTGTGTAATTCAATAGTGATGAAAAGTATTAATGATGTGAATCTTGCCCAACTAAATGGTGGAGGAAATTGTACGGCTTCATCAGCCATTTTGGTTGGAGTTGGCTTCTTTTTACTAGCAAGCGTTGCCACAATAGCAACTGGTGGAATAGGCGGGGTAGCAGTAATTGCCGCTTATGGAACAGCGACAGCAACGAATGCTTATTTTTGTGGATAAATAACGAACAACCTGTACTCCGAAATATTCACGGAATATTTGGGCAATCCACCCTTATTCGTGGCGATTTGGAGTGCAGGTTAAATGATTGGGTATGGAATTGGTGAAGTTTATCTTAAATTATAGATTTCAATTGGCAATAAAGAAGGCTTCAGCATTAAACCTGTTGTTTAGGGTGTGTTTTCTTGTCTATTTAATCTTATTGGCCATTTCATACAAGATTAATCTTCAGAATGAAAGTTTACAGGATTATAGAATTTTCTACAAGCATTTTATTTTTTATTTTGTAGTAATTATACCTTTCTCATTTAGTTTTTTTCCCTTTTACCAGGAACGATTTAATTTGTTGAATCAAATATATCCATTAAGTGTGTATAAAAAATTTGCATTAGAATGGATGGTGGAATTATTTCGATTTGAATACTTAGCTGCTTTTTTGTTCTTAGCAACACTTTATATCTCGGGTGCAGAAATGCTTTTTTCTTTCTTTTATTTTTTTTTATTGCTACTTGCTGCTAGTTTATACATTTTGTCACTCAAGATAGAAACTGAATTTTCATTTCATTGGATAGAAAAGATCAGTGCTTATTTTTTTCTCTCCTTTGTTTTTGGCTTATTTATATATTTAAAACAACCGATCATTGGCTTTTTTATCAATTTGTGCTGTGTTCTTATACTTAGGAAGAGAGCAGAGTTTTATGGTTACATTGAGGGAAAACCAAGACATTCTGTGTTTTTAGCTGAACTATTTGTGGCAATGGGAAGGATTCGAGCATTTAAAACGGGCTTGTTTCTGTATTTTTTGGGAAAGCTGTCAATAATAGTAACTTTTTATTTTTTTGGAAAAATAATTTACTCAGAATTAACAAATCCAGTAATTTGGATTGCGATTTATTTAATGTTTTTCCCATACATGCTGTTTGTCTCATTTTTTTTCAATTTATGGTACAATATGAGAGAATATTGGCTTTCCATTTTAGTGAATTCTATGAAAAAAAATAATATTTTACTCGATTTTTATACCTCTATGAGTCTGCCAATTCTCCTCATCGATTTCATGCTTACTTTACTTTGGGTTTATTTTATAGGTTATCTAAGCATTCAGATACTCATTTTTGGATTTGCTGCATATTTCGTTTTGTTTTGGAGTGGTTATTTTTCAAGTACGATATTCGCGCACAATTCAAGTCAAGAGTCCATGAATACAGGAAATCAATTAATTGTGCTATTGTTAATGGTTTTTTGGTTTGTACTTAATTTGGCAATGATTTACCCTTTTTTCTATTTTTTCTATTTCTTACTTTTTATTATTCTAGTGTTTGTTTTTATTAAACATAATCGATGGTTTGATAAAAAAAGGTATTCAATTTTTATTAATTTTTTAAAAAAATGAAATCATGGGGCTTGAAATAAAAAACTTGAGTGTAAGTATCGGGAGTCGTTTAATCTTAGAAAATATCTCCATGAATATAGATTCTGGTGATGGTTGCTTACTACTTGGCAGAAATGGTTCAGGCAAAACTACTTTAATCCGGTGTATAATCGACCTAATAAAACCTGACTCAGGTATTATTAATCTAGATGGAATTAGCTTATTGGAAGATCCTGTTCGTGTGAAAAAACGCTTAGGTTTAATATCTGATGACAACCCATTAATCCAAGACTTCTCCGCTCTTCAATACCTTGATTTTATTGGAATTTTGCATAAAATACCATTGAAAGAGAGAAGAGAACGTATAGCGGTTTTATACAAGTATTTTTTTGATACACTTGAAGATATCAAGAGACCGATATATGCTTATTCATCGGGGATGAAAAAAAAGCTTTCATTTTGTGCTGCTAATTTGCATCAACCAAAGCTCTTGATACTTGATGAACCTTTCAACGGTCTTGATCCTGATACCCAGGTCAAAGCAATAGATTTTCTTAAATCTTATAAAGAGCAGGGCAATGCAATTCTTCTCACCTCACATTTTTTCAATGGTTTAGATCAAGTTGTTTCTCATGTTGCACTTCTTGAGGACAAAACCATAATTTACAATGATGTAGTGTCCGATTTTTTAACAAATCCTCTAATGAGAGACAAAGCTCATTCGCTAAAAGCTGCTTTTAATTCTTAATTCTTAACCTTTCCACTATGATCATCCCCTACAAACAACTCCAACGCGCCACTGTCCGCCAACATGACCAGGCCGATTGTGGAGTAGCCTGCCTTCAAACCATTCTTAAGTATTGGGGCAAAACCATATCGATGGAGCAACTCCGCGATTGGAGTGGCACCGATGCCTCGGGTACAACCATGTTGGGGCTAAAACAAGCATCTATCCAAACCGGGCTGGAAGTAGATGGCTACGAAGCTGATCTGGATTGCCTCAAAGCCTGTGAAGACATTTGTATTCTGCACATTGTAAGCAATAACTTTTACCATTACTTGGTGTACTGGGGCTACGATGAAGCCTTGCAGCGATACATCGTCAGTGACCCGGGAAAGGGGACAGTAGAAGAATATACCGCAGGAGAATTGGATGATGTATGGCAATCCAAAACCCTGCTTCTTTTTAAGTTCCCTTCTGAGGTTCAACAGGCCGAAAACAATAGCCCCCAAAGTCAATGGCGTTGGATGTGGTCATTTTTGCAGGAAGACCTGAATTTGTTGGGTATGGCGGTGGTCATTGGGGTGGTTTTGGCCATTCTGGGCATTAGCACTGCGGTGTTTTCCCAACAATTGATCGATCATATTCTGCCCAAGAAGGACTACGTACGTTTATATGGGGGTATAAGCCTGCTCTTGGTGCTCTTATTTGCCCGAAGTGCTTTGGGTTATGTACGGCAATTGTTTTTGTTGCGACAAGCCCGGGATTTTAACTTGCGCATTGTGCAGTATTTTTTTGAGTCCTTGCTGCATCTGCCCAAAGCTTTTTTTGACAATCGGCGCACAGGAGATTTGGTTGCCCGTATGCACGATACCTCACGTATCCAAAGAACAGTAAGCCAATTGTCTGCCTCCAGCACCATTGACTTTTTGATGATTTTGGTGGTGCTTATTGGAGGCTTGAGCTACAACTGGGTAACGGGTGTGGTGATGCTGGCCTGGCTGCCTTTGTTCTTTTGGATAGCCTGGCGTTACCATCAACCCATATTGAAAAGCCAAAAAGAGGCCATGATAAGCTACAGTAATGCAGAAAGCACTTTTGTGGAGGCAGTTCAAGGCGCGGGAACCATCAAGCTTTTTAACCGGGAAGCCCATTTCATCCATTCGCTCAAGAATGTTAATGCCATTTTTCAGCAACGTTCGCTGGAATTGGGCAAAGTGGGGATGAATTTCGGATTTTGGACAGAATTGCTTAGCTCAGTCTTTACTGGTTTATTGCTGCTCTACATTTCGTGGCATGTATTGCGCGGAGGGATGACCGTGGGATCCCTCATGGCCGTACTCCAAATGTCCGGGATGCTGATTGCGGCCGCATCCAGGCTGGCCATGACCAATATCCAGTTGCAAGAGGCGCGGGTGGCTTTTGATCGGATGAAGGAGTTTACCGGGCTACAGGCTGAGTTTGATCCAAATACCGAGCAAGATTTGGCCCAGGTCAAAGATTTTCAGGGATTGCAAGTGCAAAACCTCAGTTTTCGTTTTCCTGGACGTAGCCCACTGCTCGAATCAGTAAGTCTCACTGTAAAAAAAGGGGAACTGGTGGTGCTCATGGGTGAAACAGGCAGCGGCAAAAGTACCCTTTTACAAACCCTACAAAAATTTTACAAGCAGGAACAAGGTAAAATTAAAGTGAACGGCATTGATCTGGATTTGATTGCTACCAGTGCCTGGCGAGATTGTCTGGGCGTAGTTGAGCAGGAGGTTAAAATCTTCAATGGTTCATTGGCGGAAAATATTTTGTTTGGGCGTATGCCTGAAAACCCCCAGCTTTTTTTTGACTTTTTGGAGCAGTATGGCTTTTCGCCTTATTTCGATAAATTCCCTCAAGGGGTCAACACACTGATTGGTCAAAATGGGATCAGCCCTTCCGGTGGCCAAAAACAACTGATTGGATTGGCCAGAGCCTTGTGGAAACAACCCCAATTGTTGCTGTTGGATGAGCCCAGTTCAGCCTTGGATCAAAGTGCTGAAGCATTTGTACATCGGACCTTAATGCAGTTGAAATCCCAGATGGGCATTTTATTGCTTACGCATCGAAGCGATTTGGTCGATGGTGTAGATCGTATCTATGAGATTGACGGAAATCAAGTAATAGACAGTGCCCTTCGAACACTTACAAGTTGATTTATTCACCTTAAATTTATATTTATGAAAAACTTATTAAATGAAGATTTGCAAAAACTTCAAGGCGGGATTTTATGTAGTCAGATTCCAGCAGTTATGAGCTATTTATTACAAAACAACCCTGATCAGTATCATTACAATCTTGTAACTTATTCAATGTTTGGACACGGTGGAACCGTTACTTTGCAATGTGACGAAGAGTAAACAATAAGTGTTATGGATAGAGGATGAATTCATCCTCTATCCACTCTGGCTATTTAAAATTAAACTAGATGAAAAAACTGAGTAGTTTTTTTTTTATTTACTTTTCTTTATTTGTACTCTATGCTCAAAGCCGTGCCTTTGAGGGTATTATGGAATACACCATTCTCTTCAAACACGACCCAAATTACCTTCAAAAAACCATAACTGGTTTTAGAAACGCTGGTTGGACGGAGCGGCAAATTAAACCCTTTTATGCAGATTCCGCACGGATTCGTTGCTACATAAAACAAGACAGCATTTGGGAAGAGCACTTTTTAAACAATGAAGCCCAAATAGATAAAATCAATTATCAAGCTGGTTTCCAGGCAGAAGTACTTGACCCTTACGATGGGAATCGAACAGTATTTGGCAAAATCAAAGAAATTGAGGACCATATTGATAAAAATACAAATGATCCCAACTGGCGAGAAAAAATCAAAGTAAGTGAGTGGTTCAAAACGGATTATTCCAGGTTGAAAAAATTGACCAGGCGTAAAGAAATGATCCAGGGCTACCTTTGCCAGGTATATGAATTACCTCCCAGTACACCAGGTGGTACACCTTATTATTATTGGATAACGGAAGATTTCATCGGGGAAAAAGAACAACAAATTCCTTATTTTTTTAATTCGATTTTCACACCACAAGGCTCTATTGTTAAATATGAAATGAACACCAAGTTTAGCCAGACTCATAAAATTCTACGCAAAATAACTCCTGGCCCAATCACCCCCATACTCCCACGGCTACGCAGCCTTAATTTTGGCACATTAGACAGTGTACAGTACGCAGACCAAAAATTGAATCAGCATCTAGTAGGCAAAAACATTGAACTAGCCCCAACATTGCCAGATTTCTCCTTTTACTCGGTAGATAGCGATCAAGTGGAAAGTTTGTACAGCCGCCAGAATAATGGGAAATTTATTTTGATTGACTTTTGGGCTACCTGGTGTGGACCTTGCCTTCAAGAAATGCCACAGTTAGCGGCCTTCCAAGCTGAAAATGCAGTGGTACTGGAAGTGATTAGCCTCAATGAAGGGGATCACCGCGCAGATCATGTGAAGCAGATTATTACTCAACACAAAATGACCTGGACGCAGGGCTATGCAGGTAAGTTGCTGAAAGCTTTTTTGAATCCCGGCAAAAGTATTCCTCATGCCATTTTGCTCGACTCCAACCTGAAGGTACGTTGGCGTGGGAATCCGGCAGGAAATTGGGATAAATTGGCGGAGATCATCCGTGGGAATTGAAACCCCCTACCTCTTCTCCCTTACCGCCCAATCCACCGCCCGCGCCGTCAACGCCATATACGTCAACGATGGATTCTGAGTCGAAGTCGACGTCATACACGCCCCATCCGTCACAAACACATTTTTGCAGGCATGCAATTGATTGTGGGCATTCAGCATTGAGGTCTTGGGGTCTTTGCCCATGCGCACTCCCCCCATCTCGTGGTTGGCGTGGCCGGGTACCCGCTGGGTATCAATTTTCTGGATGTTTTTGAAACCCGCGTTGTCCAGCATTTCGGCAAACTGATCGTGGAAATCTTTGAGCATCTTCAGCTCGTTGTCGCTGAAGGCCACCGAAAAGCGCATTTGAGGCAGGCCGTATTTGTCTTTCAGCTCAGAATCTAGCCGTACAAAATTCGTTTCGCGGGGAATCACCTCGCCCACCATGCTGGCGTTGATTTGCCAGGGGCCCAGTTTTTTAGTCAGGTTGTCTTTGAGTTCGCTGCCCCAGCCCTCGCGGATGGGCTCGCGGGAGGAACCCATTTGTGCTGCATAGCCGCGCAGAAAATCCGTTTCCTGTTTGTACACGTTGCGAAAGCGGGGAATGTAGGCGCCGTTGGGGCGCTTCCCTTCCGTAGTCGTATCCTGGAAGCCATCGTATTCGGCGGCAATGCGGCCCCGGTAGTTGTGAAACCCAATGAACTTGCCCAACATGCCGCTGTCGTTGCCCAGGCCATTGGGAAAGCGGGCGGAGGTAGAGTTGAGCAAGATCAGGTTGCTGTTCATCGCTCCGGCGTTCAGGAAAATGATTTTGGCGTAGTACTCGGTCGTCTCCAGCGTTTGGGTATCGATGACCCTCACGCCAGTAGCGCGTTGTTTTTTCTCGTCGAAGATGATGGACTGTACCAGCGAATGCGGGCGCAGGGTCATCTTGCCCGTTTTGGCTGCCCAGGGCAGTGTAGAGGAGTTGGTGCTGAAATAGCCCCCCAGCGGACAACCGCGTTCGCAGAGGGTACGGTTGGCGCATTTGCCCCGGCCTTGTTGGCGGTGAATGTCGTTGATTTGGGTCAGGTTGGCGCAGCGCCCGATGATGACGTGCCGGTTGGGGTATTTTTCCTTGACTTGCGCGCTGAAGTGTTTCTCTACGCAGCTCATTTCGTGTGGCGGCAAAAACTCGCCGTCGGGCAAGCTGGCCACCCCATCGCGGTTGCCGCTGATGCCCGCAAATTTTTCGACGTGGCTGTACCAGGGCGCAATATCGGCGTAGCGGATCGGCCAGTCTACCGCATACCCATCGCGGGCCGGGCCTTCAAAGTCAAAATCGCTCCAGCGTTGGGTTTGGCGTGCCCACAGCAGGGAGCGCCCCCCTACCTGATAGCCGCGTATCCAGGCAAAGGGTTTGTCTTGGATGTATTCCTGCTCGCTGTCTTTGACCAAAAACTGCGTGGTAGCTTCCGAAAAAATGTAATGGATATTCGTTCTGGATTTTTGGTATTCCGCTGCAACGGCACTGGGTACACTGCCTAGGTGATCCAATTCCCAGGGCATCTTGTTGGCGGTGGGATAATCCACAATGTGCTGTACATCGCGACCGCGTTCGAGCACCAGGGTTTTGAGCCCTTTCTCGGTCAATTCTTTGGCGGCCCAGCCGCCGCTAATGCCGGTGCCAATCACGATGGCATCAAAGCTGCGTTTTTTGGTACTGTCTACGTTGAGGTTTGACATCTGTGTAGGAGTTAACTTTCCGGCAGCAAATTACAAATTAGGCCAAGTATGACGCAAAAAATTTAATTCTGTACGGCTAAAATACTACCAAATGCCATTCCAAGTCAAACCAAACAAACCACGTTCTGTATGCAAGTTTTGAGCAAAAACATCTAAGTGTTTGTCCCTCAGTGACCCCTTATGTTTCTAAATTGTAAAAAAAGATAATTTTCGCTTCTTTAAGCGAGATAGACATTATACCTTTGCACCGATTTAAGCGAAAGCGTATTTCTCTTGAAAAGACAAACCAAGGTAAAAGTGAATAGAAAGCCGATCATCAGAATAGCTTTGACGTTGTTTATCAGTATTTTGGGTTTCAATTTTGCCTGGGCCAACGAAGAAGGTCACGGTGAAGAAACCACCGCGAAGTACGATCCGGTAGGCACGGTAATGAACCACATTTCGGATGCCAACGAATTCGAAGTCTGGAAAGGCATTCATATCCCTCTTCCTTGTTTCCTTTACGCTCCTGAAAACGGATGGTCTTTTTTCTCTTCAGCCAAGTTTGAGCACGGCCACAAGGCCATCGACCGCTACGTACTCAACCACGGACGGGCAAACCGCATTACCGATGCCAACTTCCCGATGGGTGAAGTACACATTGAAGGCGTACACGGCAAAAAGGAAAAGGTAACCGTAAAAGGCAGAGAAAAAGAAGTAGAAACTTTTTTTGCACACTACCAAGGCAAAGAATACGCCCTGGATAAGCCCAGCACCCTGGACGGGGGCATGATGGGTGGCGGCATCACTTCCTTTTACGATTTTTCCATCACCAAGAATGTCTTCACCATGCTCTTGGCGACCTTGTTGTTGTTTTTTGTATTCATTTCCGTACGCAATGGCTACCGCAAAAATGAAGGCAAGGCACCGAGCGGACTACAGTCCTTCTTTGAGCCTTTCTTTGTGTTTATCCGCGAAGAAGTAGCCAAGCCAATGATCGGAGAGAAACACTACGAGCGTTTCATGCCTTTCATCATGTCGCTTTTCTTTTTTATCCTCTTTTGCAATTTGTTGGGTTTGATGCCTTTCTTTCCGGGTGGCGCCAACGTAACCGGCAACCTGGGCGTAACGTTTGTACTGGCAGTTTTTGCCTTTATCATCACCAACATCAATGGAAATCGCCATTACTGGCAGCACATCGTCTGGATGCCAGGTGTACCGGCATTCGTTAAGCTCATTTTGACGCCAGTCGAAATCCTGGGTTTGGTGATCAAGCCTTTCTCCTTGATGATTCGTCTTTTCGCCAACATATCAGCAGGCCACATCATCATCCTGAGTTTGATCGGTTTGATCTTTGTATTTGGTGAAAGTGGCACCAATATGGGCGGCGGAGTGATGGGTGTACTTATTGGTGGCGCATTTACGGCCTTTATGAACCTGATCGAATTGTTGGTGGCGTTCTTGCAGGCATTCGTGTTTGCGATGCTGACTGCATCTTACATTGGTGCCGCAGTAGAAGAAGGACACCACGATCACCACGATGAAGCGCACAAAGCGCACTAATACTAAATGAAAACAATCCTGCGGACTTTGTTCGTGGGCTTTATATAACAACCTTAAATTTTCTCATCATGGGAGCAATTGGAGCAGGACTTGCAGCGCTTGGCGCTGGTCTGGGTGTAGGTTTGATCGGTAGCAAAGCAATGGACGCTATCGCTCGCCAGCCAGAAGCAGTAAACGATATTCGTGGCAACATGATCATCACTGCTGCATTGGTTGAAGGTGCCGCTTTGTTTGCAATCGTAGTTGGTTTGATCGCAACCAACGCTGGATTGTAAACTAAGTAGTAGATTTACCTACAACACCAATGGAATACCGGACAGGAAGCGGTTGGCTCTCCGTCCGGTGTTTCTAACGTTTTCCCATGTAGCGATTGTTCCGCGTGGAACTTTTGCTTCAACTTTAAGCAAAGTCATTTTTTTTAAAATACTCGCCGATTTTGCGGCGCACAAAGCATAAAACATGACGCAGTTTGTATTTTTCGCTGGTTTTTCAGTCATGCAACCCGATCCAGGTTTGATCTTTTGGACGGCCCTGATCTTCATCATCATTTGGGGAGTGCTCGGACGCGCTGCTTTCAAGCCCATTCAGACTGCCCTCAAAAAGCGCGACTCCGACATCCAGCATGCACTGGACGAAGCCAAGCGGGCACGGGAAGAAATCGGCAAAATGCAATCGCAAAACGATCTTTTGCTGAAAGAAGCGCAGGAACAACGCACTGTGATCCTGAAAGAAGCAAAAGAAATGCGCGATGCAACCCTCAAACGTGCCGAAGAAGATGCCAAAGCCAAAGTACAAGCCATGCTTGCTGAAGCCAAAACCGACATCGAGCACATGAGTCTGGAGCTTAAAACCAGCATCAAAAATGAACTGGGCAACATGGCCTTGGACATCGCTGAGAAACTGGTGCGCAAAGAACTGAAGAGCAACACCGAAAATATGGAGTTGGCTCAGAAATTGGTAGAAGAAATCAAATTCAACTAGCCCACGATTGAATTCGTGGCTGTTTGGTATCCACTCATACGCCTCTTATGTCGGTAAATAGAATTGCATCTCGTTACGCCAAATCCTTGATCGATTTGGCCGTAGAGCAAAATAACCTGGAGAAAATTCACGGGGATGTGGAGCATTTGCGTCGAATGATCAAGACCAGCAAGGATTTCGTCAGCTTCCTGCGCAGCCCGGTGATTCAGTATTCGCGCAAGAAAAAGGCGCTGGAGGCATTGTTGCAAGACAAATTTGAAGACCTGACCTTCAAGTTCGTTGACCTGCTGGCTTCCAAAAAACGCGAGGCTTACTTGCCCGAAATTGCCGAGGAGTTCATCATCCAATACCGAACTTTGAATAAAATTTCCCAGGCGATGATCATCACCGCTGGTGAAATTACCCCCGAACTGGAAGCACAAATCAAAGACAAACTACAGCAAGCAACCGTAGGGTTTGCCAATGTAGAAATTGTATCCAAGGTTGATCCCAGCTTGATTGGTGGTTTTGTGATTGAATTTGAAGGCCACGTCTACGATGTAAGCGTGCGCTACGAAATAGAGCAAATGCGCAAGCAGTTCAAAGTGAACTTGTTTGAATCCGCAATTGGAAGATAATCTTTTGAGCCATCAGCTATCAGCCATCAGCAATGAGCCGTCAGCTGATGGCTCACTGCTGATAGCTGACAGCTCACTGCTGATATCCAATAACTTGTCATTTAAATAACTCACCGGTTAGGTGCAAATTCGATAAACAATGGTTGACGTTA
>NZ_JBBAKG010000103.1:18063-20788 GCF_040403615.1 Haliscomenobacter sp.
TCATTTAAATAACTCACCGGTTAGGTGCAAATTCGATAAACAATGGTTGACGTTAGACCAGAAGAAATTTCTCAGATACTCAAGCAGCAGATCTCTGGATTTGGATCTGCTTCCGAATTGGAGGAGTTTGGTACCGTATTGCAAGTAGGCGACGGTATCGCTCGTGTTTATGGTCTGAATAGTGCTCAGGCCGGTGAATTGGTAGAGTTCGAATCAGGCGTACAAGCCATCGTACTGAACCTGGAAGAAGACAACGTAGGGGTTGTATTGATGGGTCAAGGCGATGGAATCAAGGAAGGTTCCCGCGTAAAACGCACCAGCCGCATCGCTTCGATTGAAGTAGGCGAAGGTTTCCTGGGTCGCGTAGTGAACCCACTGGGACACCCCATCGACGGTCGCGGCCCGATTGCAGGTGCCAAGTACGAGATGCCATTGGAGCGCAAAGCACCAGGGGTAATCTTCCGTCAGCCCGTAACCGAACCCCTCCAAACGGGTATCAAGGCCATCGACGCCATGATTCCAATTGGTCGTGGCCAACGCGAATTGATCATCGGTGACCGCCAAACGGGTAAAACCGCCATCGCACTGGACACCATCATCAACCAGCGCGAATTTTACGACCGGGGTGAACCTGTATTCTGTATTTATGTTGCCTCCGGCCAAAAAGCTTCCACCGTTGCCAACGTGGCAAAAACCCTGGAAGACGCTGGTGCCATGGCTTATACCGTAATCGTTGCCGCATCTGCTTCTGACCCTGCACCATTGCAGTTTTACGCACCATTTGCAGGAGCTTGTATTGGCGAGTTTTTCCGCGATACAGGTCGTCCAGCGTTGATCATTTACGATGACCTTTCCAAGCAGGCCGTAGCCTACCGCGAGGTATCATTGTTGTTGCGTCGCCCTCCAGGTCGTGAGGCTTATCCTGGTGACGTATTCTACCTGCACAGCCGTTTGTTGGAGCGTGCCGCCAAAATCATCAACAACGATGAGATTGCCCGCAACATGAACGACCTGCCGGACTCACTCAAGAACGCAAAAGACGCCAACGGCGAGTCGATCGTAAAAGGTGGTGGTTCTTTGACCGCCCTGCCAATCATCGAGACCCAAGCTGCCGACGTATCTGCATACATTCCTACCAACGTAATCTCGATTACGGATGGTCAGATCTTCCTCGAAACCAACTTGTTCAACGCAGGTATCCGCCCAGCCATTAACGTAGGTATCTCCGTGAGCCGGGTAGGGGGCAATGCCCAGATCAAGTCGATGAAGAAGGTTTCGGGTACTTTGAAACTCGACCAGGCACAATACCGCGAATTGGAAGCTTTCGCCAAGTTTGGTTCCGATTTGGATCCTGCTACCTTGGCCATCCTTGAAAAAGGCAAGCGCAACGTGGAAATCCTCAAGCAACCACAGTACTCTCCAGTATCCGTTGAGAAGCAAGTAGCCATCATCTACCTGGGCACCAATGGGTTGTTGAAAGATGTTCCAGCTGATAAGGTTCGCGAATTTGAAGAAATCTTCTTGCTGACCATGGAGCAGCGTTACCCAGAAATTTTGGCCAACTTCAAGGCGGGCAAACTGGAAAACGACGACCTGGCCAGAGTAAAAGAATTGTCTGCTGAGTTGACCAACCAATTCAAGTAAAATCCACCATGGGTGCAAATTTAAAAGAGGTACGCGAACGGATCAAGTCGGTCATCAACACGCAACAGATCACCAAGGCCATGAAAATGGTTTCGGCGGCCAAGTTGCGCAAGGCCCAGACTGCCATCCAACAATTGCGGCCTTATGCCAATAAACTGAACGCAATGCTGCGCAACATCCTCTCCAACCTGGAGGGCGATGCCAGTTCCATCTACGGCCAGGAGCGCCCGGTAGAACGCGCTTGTGTTGTGGTGGTTACCTCCAATCGGGGCCTTTGCGGCGCTTTCAACTCCAACGTGTGCAAAGCAGCAGTGGCCGTGATTGATGCCAAATATGCCAGCGTACGCGCCAAAGGCAATTTAGAAATCCTTTGCATTGGCAAACGGGGCGGCGAGTATTTCAAAAAACGCTATCCAGATTGCAAGATCATTACCGATCACCTGATGTTGTTCGAAAACCTTGCTTCTGATAACGTGGAAAAGGTGTCCGGCAAATTGATGGAAGCTTTCGCCAGCAAACAATACGATGCAGTAGAAGTGGCTTATGGCCGCTTCCGCAATGCAGCACTACAATACGCAGAGATCGAGCGCTGGTTGCCCGTGGAAAAACTGGAAGTGGAAGGTACCGGCAACAAACGTGCCGATTACATCTTCGAGCCAACGAAAGAAGGCCTCCTGGATTACCTGATCCCCAGCATCCTGAAAACACAGTTTCAGAAATATGTGCTGGATACGCAGGCTTCCGAGCATGGTGCCCGGATGACCTCCATGGACAAAGCCTCAGAAAACGCCAACGAAATCCTCCGCGAATTGAAAATCAACTACAACAAAGCCCGTCAGGAAGCGATTACCAAGGAAATCCTGGAAATCGTAGGTGGCGCAGCGGCGCTGTCGTCAGATTAAGAAAGCATACGAACAAAACGAAAGATAGGAAGGGGTGTGGCGCTGAAAGTGCTGCACCCCTTTTTGTTGTGGTGTTTTTACTAACCCAAGAAGAACTTGGCCGATAAAGACGCGATCAATCGCCTCTCTACAACCCCAAAAACCTGATCTACCCAAAAATGTCCATAGCAATGCGAAAA
>NZ_JBBAKG010000104.1:0-20526 GCF_040403615.1 Haliscomenobacter sp.
TAAGGGCGATAAAAAAATAAGTGTTTCATTTTGCCAAAGGATTAGATGAGTAAACGATTCATTTCAAGTTTCTTATCTAATCCTTTGGCTCCGAGAAAATGAAACACTTATTTTTGCCCTACTACTAAGGATAAAATATTTCAATGCCAGGGTAAGGCCTTTCGATTTGATTTTTCGGAAGGCCTTATTTTATGGTGGCTCTGACTCGCTATCCAGTACTAAACATTCGCCAGCAGCGCAATTGTCATTTTCTTTGTATCTTGCACCGTTGATTTTTTTGATCGCCGATCGACCGCATTCAAATGATTTACTCATTTTGCATCACATCAATGGTCACGGGCATTCATAAACCAAAACTCGAACACAATGTTTGGCAGTAAAGATTCCAATATCAAGCCTCGCAATGGATCAGTAACTCCGGTCAATCCCAACGCTTTCAATAGCTTGGTGCAAGGCACCGTGGTTGAAGGTACAGTACGTTCCGAAAGTGACATTCGCGTTGATGGCTTAATCAAAGGAAAGCTCTTTTGCGACGCCAAAGTGGTGATTGGCCCTACTGGTCAAATCGAAGGGGAGATCCGCTGCGCCAATGCCGTAGTGGAAGGTAAATTTGAAGGCACTATTATTGTTACCGAACTACTCAACGTACGTGAGAATGCGGTGGTTATCGGAGAAGTAACTACCGGGAAATTACTGGTTCAATCCGGAGCTGTTTTCAATGTGACCTGTACCATGGGAAGCCAAACAGCACCTTCTGCCAAAAGCAGTGTAGTCGTTTCCAAAAAAGAAGATGAAAAAGGAGCCAAAGCCCCCAATAACTGATCAAAAAGAAGCGCCTACAGGGAAAGCCACTCCCAATATGTACCTCAAATACTCTGGAATGGCTTTCCAAATGGGGGCGATTATCCTGATTGGCGCTATTGCAGGCCAAAAATTGGATCAATACTTCCATACCACCCAGCCCTGGTTTACCCTGGTTTTTTCGCTCCTCTCTATTTTTGCGGCACTTTATGTAAGCCTGAAAGATTTCCTGACGTCCAACAACAATCAGCGCCGCAAATGACATTTGTATTGCGCTCCAATTTGTTCATTCCTTAATTATGCACTTGGGTTTTGTATTTTTGCACTTGGGTGGGTATTCCAATCGACTTTGGGAATCCACTGAGCCATTGAGCTTTTCAATTGCTCCATTTTCTCAACTGCAAAACCAATGAATCAATCCCGCTTTTTGCTGTCTTTGGGTACCGTATCAGCATGTACAGCAATTGGGTTGTTTTTACTCAATCGCTTGCCTGGCTTTCAAATTCATGCACTCTTCGCATGGGGTACTTTTGCTTTTTTTGTCTTGTTTACCCTCCTGGCCTTCTGGTATGGTAGTATGGCGGCTCGAAGCACCAACAAACACCAGTTCACCAACGCATTCATGGTGTTGACCATGATCAAAATGTTGTTTTCACTGATGATCATCGTTGGATATTTTTTTCTGGCAAAACCTGCCAATAAATTATTCATAGTACCATTTTTTGGCATTTATTTGATTTATACCATTTTTGAAACCGCCCTTTTGATGAAACTGGGCAGAAGCAATTAACCGCCATGGAAAAACCCAATTACAATGTATCCGTAAATGATCAGCTCATCCTTGAAAACGCCACTCAAACAGGGTTGGATTTCATTCGCCTGGATGAACACAATTTTCACGTCATCTCTGGAGGCCGTTCTTTTCATGCCACCCTGGAAAAGGTTGATTACTTGGCCAAATCTTTTGTTTTCAATATCAATGGTGGACGTTATGAAGTTAAAATTGCCGATCAGTTCGATCAAACCATCAATCGCCTTGGCCTGACTGCTCACGCTAGTGCTAAATTCAAAGATGTCAAAGCCCCTATGCCTGGCTTGGTATTGGATGTGATGGTGGAGGTAGGACAAAGTGTGGCCAAAGGAGATGCTCTCTTGATCTTGGAAGCCATGAAAATGGAGAATGTACTCAAGTCTCCTGGAAATGGAGTGGTTAAAGCAATAAAAGCGCTGAAAGGCGCAGCGGTGAATAAGAACCAGATCTTAATTGAAATGGAATGAAATCACTGGCGAGATGGCGATTGTCTCCATCTCGCCAGTGAGGTTTTATTTCTGACTCAATGCATAAAACGCATCCTTGCCACACTGCAAAAAGCCTGCATACTCCTCTTCTTCTGGGGTGTAGCCACGTGGCTGGGTCAGCAACTGACCATCAGGTGATAGCAGTACGTAATAAGGCTGGGTATTGGTTTGGAAATATTCGGTTTGGAAGTGCGACCATTTGTTGCCGATGGTGCGCAATTTGCGCGTACCACCCAAGGTTGTCTCCACTTCTATCTGCTGATCCAGGGGCAATTCCCGCTTGTCGTCCACATACAAGGAGATCAACACGTAGTCTTTATCCAATAAGGGCCTTACGGGTTTCGTAGGCCACACGTGCTCTTCCATTTTGCGGCAGTTCACGCAGGCATGCCCTGTAAAATCGATCATTACGGGCTTGTTGACCTGCCGGGCATAAGCCAAACCAGCCTCCAAATCTTTGAAACAATTCAAATTTTGTGGACAATCCTGAGGAAGAAACCAACTGTAGGTAACCGGCGGTGCCAAACCACTCAACAAGCTCAATTGCCGATAGCTGCCCGTAGCTTGATTCACCATAAATCCTGTTCCGAGGTAAATGGCAAATGCCAAAGAAACCAGTCCCAATCCAATTTTAATGCCATTCGATCTTTCTTTGCCGTAATGGGGAAAGTGCAGCAACCCAAACAAATACAAGGCCAAACCAAGGAAGATCAGCAACCAAATGGCCAAAAACGGCTCAATGGTCAATGCTTCCCAATGTTTGACCAAGTCTGCGTTGGACAAAAATTTGAGCGCCAGCGCCAACTCCAAAAAGCCCAATACCACTTTTACCGTATTCATCCAACTTCCTGACTTGGGCAAGGACTGTATGAAACTTGGGAATGCCGCAAACAATGCAAAAGGCAACGCCAGCCCCAATCCAAATCCCGCCATACCCGCAGTCAATTGCCAGGCGCCACCATTAGATGTCAAGGCGCCTGCCAACAGAGAACCCAGAATCGGTCCGGTACAGGAAAACGACACCAAGGCCAAAGTCAGTGCAGCAAAGAAGATACCCAGGATGCCGCCCAAATTTTCGGCCTGACTAGAGCGATTGACCCAGGAACTGGGCAAAGCAATTTCATAATAACCGAAAAAGGAGAAGGCAAAAAGTACAAAAACCAAAAAGAACACAATATTGAGCCACACATTGGTGGATATATCGTTCAGAATATCGGGATTGAGATTGTCGATCAGGTGAAAGGGGATACTCAAAAGGAGGTAAACCAAAACGATAAAGAAGGCGTAAAGCGAGGCATTCCAAATCAACTTGCTCCGCTTATTCTGGCTCATTTTGGTGAAAAAACTAACCGTAAAAGGGATCATCGGAAACACACAAGGGGTCAGCAAAGCCAGCAATCCTCCGAAAAATCCGAGAAAAAAGATACGTGCCCAGCTTGTTTTGGTGGTAATCACTTCGCCATCGTTGGAACACTGTCCCAGTGGTGCATTCAGTTTGGGTTTGGTCAATCCGTAAGTGCTTTCCAGCGAAGAATCGTCCAATTTGATAGCGGTACTTTTGCCCCCATTGAGGGCAGAGGTCGCTTCGTTGCCGATCAAGGCAGTTAATTCAGCGGGTACAAAGAAAAAATCGACACTGCTAGGTGGCAAGCAACTGCTGGAATTGCAGGCCATGTAACTCAAATAGCCCGAAATGGGCTTGCTTGGGTCAGTGACTTTTACCTTTTGGGTGAATACTACCGGGCCAATGCTGTATTTCTTTACCAGGATATTTGCAAACAGCGGATCTTTCACCTCCTTGACATGACCGGATTCAACCGTTTCTCCCCCCAAGGCATAGTTGCTGCTTTCGGTGAAAGTAAAAGAGGTAGGCAATGGACCTCCCTCGCCAGTATGTTGGGAGTAAATGCTCCAGTCTTTATCAAGATTGGCCGTCATGGTGAGCACAAAAGTACTGGCGTCCAGCTTTTGGATCGCAGCCTGCCATTTTACGGGTTCTACTATGCCGCTTGGTTTGGGATTTGCCGGAACATCGCCAGATAGAAAATCCGCAGGAAGGTTCAATCCTCCCTCCGTTTCCGGGATATTGGCCGATTCGGTTTTGCTTTTGCTGTCTTTTATTTTGTCCCCTTCGAGGCTACCGGTCTTTTTTTTTTCGTCGCTGGCAGTGTTGGCCAAAGTAATTTTAAAAGCGAACTCGGTAGGAGGGAGGCATTTTTCCTCGTTGCAGCACATGAATTCCACATAGCCACTGATGGGCTTGGAAGGATCGGTTACTTTTACTTTTTGGCGGAAGGTAGCCGTATGGTACAGCTTGATGACGTTCATGTCAAACAGCTTATCGTGGCCTTCCTTGCGGTCGCCTTCTTCGATGTTCTTGCCTGCCAGTTGAAAGTGCGCTCCTTTGTCGTAATGAAAAGAAGTACGCACCGGGCCATCGTCGCTTTCCAAATATTGAGAATACGTGTTCCAGCCATCCTGGATATTGGCCACAAAAACCAGCTCATACTCCTCTGCGCCAATTTTCTTGGAGCTGGAAGACCATTTTACCGGATTCTCAATTTGACCAAAAACCGAAAATGCACTCAAAAAGAGCAAACAAAAAGACATCATTCTCATGGGAAAGACTTTTAAAAAAGAATAACAGTTGCGTGTAACTGAAGGTTGTAACGAAAAAAGCGATATAACGGGTATGTGCTCAACTGTCCGCAGGGCTACATTGCCGCCGACATGTGGGTCATTTTTACCAATGAATCAAAAAGTCGGTGGCCATCGGCATTGCCCAGGATGTCTTCAGCAGCCCGCTCCGGGTGAGGCATCATTCCGAATACATTGCGTTGTTTGTTGCAAATTCCGGCAATGTTGTCTACCGCCCCGTTGGGATTGGCCTCTGTAGCAATTTCTCCATTGGGCATACAGTATTTGAACAAGATCTGATCGTTGGCTTCCAACTCAGCCAGGGTTTCTGCATCCGTATAAAACCGACCGTCGCCATGCGCAATCGGAATTTTGAGTACCTGACCCGAAGGTATTCCTGCCGTCAGGGGGCTATTGTTGGAGATGGTTTTCAAAAAAACGTTTTTGCAAATGTATTGCTGATTGGCATTGCGCAGCAATACTCCAGGCAATAGACCAGCTTCACACAAAATCTGAAATCCGTTGCAAATGCCGTAGACCAGGCCGCCACTGTTGGCAAAATCAACCACCGCATTCATGATGGGCGAAAAACGGGCGATGGCACCTGAACGCAAGTAGTCACCATAAGAAAAACCGCCGGGCAATACGATGCAATCGCCAGGGGCAAATCCATCCAATTCGGTTTCTTTATGCCAAATTTTTACCGTTTCTTGCTGCATGACATTGCCCAGTACATGCAGCATGTCGTCATCACAATTGGAGCCAGGAAAAACGATTATGCCGAATTTCATATTTTTTTACTTTTTAAATGCCTCAATCATCCAACTAAGAGGTGGATATGAAAAAGAAAAGCAAAGATTCAATTTTTTTTGGAAAAAAGCTGCGGTAATTGAAGCTACAAATTGCTTATCCTGGAAAAATAAACGCTTGATATTGGATCACCAGTACCAGGGCAAACCAGACCAGGTGCAACAACTCTGCCCAATTTCTGGACATGGAGCTGAACAACATCCCCGAAAGCAGTCCTGCTCCCGGTGCCAAAATCATCAAATGCTGGTATTGCAGGTTGGCTTGAACCGGAACACTCAACACGGCAATAAACAAACTCCAGTACAACAAATTGATCCGCTTTTGAGATTGGATCACTCGCTTGCCCGTTAAACTGCCTTGTTGAAATATCAATACCAACAAGATCAGCGCCAATACCGCAATCATCAAAATGTTGGAAACGGTAAATCCTGTTTCCTGAAAATCAAACCATCCAAATGCCTGTACAACTTGGAGTTTCCAGAAGAGCTCAAAGTTATTGAACCAAAACATCCCAACTCCCGCCAATACATAAGGAACGAGGAGTCCACATACCGCAATAACCCGTTCCCGAAAATCAAAACCCCGCATGACATTGAGTCCTGCAAAAATAAGCAGGATGAACACCAGGTAGGAAGGATAAAAGAAACTGGCAATGGCCAAATAAAAACCAGTGTTGAAAATGCAGTCTGCCACCGAGGTTTTTTTAAAAGTATCCATCAACTCGTAAATGGCCAACAACAAAAAGAAATTGCCCGCATGTAGGGGCGAAAATGGCCCTATCTGTGGTGCAGTGCAACTGACCAACACATAAAACAAGCCCGGCATCATGTTGATGTCTTTGGAAAGCCGAAAGTTGAGGTCGATGTAATTGACCTTAAATGCACCCAAAAACAAAAAAACCAATGCAATGATCAGCGCTGTGGTGGTATTGCCAGCAATGAGTTGGTTCAGGAAAAAATTTGCAATACCGTAATCAACAGACTGATATTTCAGGTGCATTAACACGGGAGCTCCCAGCATTAGCGCAGCGAAAAACAAAACGAGGACGGTAGACAATACTTGATTGGTGCGGAATAACGAGAGCACAAGTTGTAGTTTTGCATGGTAAGTAACGCAGAAAAATTAACTTCCCGATTTTTTGCGTCATACTAATGGAACAAATGTATAAAAACTTTGCCAACCCGCGCAATCTGCTGGAGTTGGCAAAGTTTTGAATCATTGCTAAAGCCGATCCAGGGCCTGTTCCAAATCTTCAATCAGGTCTTCTACATCTTCAATCCCGACACTGAGGCGAATCAAGGAATTGGTCAATCCCACTTTATAGCGCTCTTCCTGAGGTATACTGGCATGGGTCATCGTAGCCGGGTGGCCAATCAGTGATTCTACGCCGCCTAAAGATTCGGCCAGAGTAAACAACTGGGTGTTGGACAGCACATTAGTGGCATATTCCAGGGTGTCGGTATGCAAATCAAAAGAAACCATGGCACCAAAATGCCGCATTTGTTTTTTGGCTACCGCATGCCCCGGGTGATCGCTGAACCCCGGATAATAGGTCTTGCGCACCTTGGGATGATTGCGCAGGTACAAGGCAATTTTTTCCGCATTCTGGCAAGCCCGCTCTACCCGCAGGTGCAAGGTTTTGATGCCGCGCAAGATCAAAAAACAATCTTGCGGCCCGGGAATGGCGCCAATCGCGTTTTGCAAAAAACGCAACTGCTGCGCAATCGAATCATTGTTGGTGATGACCGCGCCGTGGATCACGTCGGAGTGGCCACCAATGTATTTGGTAGCCGAGTGCATGACGATGTCGGCACCCAAATCCAGTGGATTTTGAAGATATGGCGAGGCAAAGGTATTGTCTACACAAGTCAAAATGCCCTGCTCACGAGCCAGGGTACATACCGCTTTGATGTCAACCACATTGAGCATCGGGTTGGTGGGCGTTTCGATCCACAACATGCGGGTTTTGGAATTGATCTTGGCCGCAATGCCTCCCAAATCCTGCATGGGTACAAAATGCGATACCAGGCCATACCGGCCATGTACACGCACCAATTGGCGATAAGAACCACCATACAAATCGTTGCTGGAAATCAATTCATCGCCCGGATTGAGCAAACGGATGATGGCATCCATCGCAGCCAATCCACTGCTGAAACAAATGGCGTGTTGGCCATTTTCCAGCGCAGCCAGGTTTTTTTCAAGAACGGAGCGAGTGGGGTTCTGGGTTCGAGCGTATTCATAGCCTTTGTGTACACCTGGAGCTTCCTGGGCATACGTTGAGGTCTGGTATATTGGGGTCATCACCGCTCCCGTAGAGGGATCTGGTTCAATGCCCGCATGGATGGCTTTGGTTCCGAATTTCATAGTTTTATGGTGGTTAGGCCGCAAAAAATCGAGAAGTGATTTTTTGCGTCATACTTAGTCCGCAAAATTAGTAAAGTTTTAGGTTTTGAATTTTAAGATTTTAGTTGCACAATGATTTACACAACTCTAAAAAATTGCATAAACCTAAAACTTAATATTTAAGCCTATCCCCTTCATTTCCAAAAGCGCTTCGGCATTTCCCTTCGCATCATCTACTGGATGGTGGGTATGTTTGGTTTTGCGCAGGTGCTTGAAATTGACATAAGTATCTTTGGCCAGCCCTTTGTACAAACTGCCCAGGTTTTGAGAACTGTGCCCAAACGGATTCTCGCCCAAAAAATGGTGAAAATACCAGCACACAAACATCCAGTCAAAACCATTGTTGTCGCTGATGAAGATCGGCCGATCAGGACAAACTCGATTGACCCACTCCTTAAATCGCTGCATCTCCTGGGCTGGATCGGCAAACGCCAGGGTTTCCGCACGCGAATACCCGGAAACTGCCAACGCCTCAGGAATGAATTGCTCGGAAATGGGCTTGAATTGGGCAAAAAAGGTCTGGTCTAACTCGGGCTTAACCAGCACCGCGCCCAACGAAACCATCGAAAAATCGCCTGGAATCGGGCCATCTGCCTCGATGTCTACCATGATGTATGCCATGTTGTGTTTTTTTTGCTTTAGACATGCGCTAAAATGGATGTGCTTGTACTTAAACTCAAGGGAATGCTATTCGGTTTCATCGCCTTTCAATATATTTGTTATTGTAGTCAAATCTGTGTGATCAAAAAAATGTCCAGTAGTATGATTTTACCTTCAAGTCATCTAATCATAGAATATGGAAGATGAATCATCGCGAATAGAAGCAGAAGTACAAAAACGACTCGCCGCCGCCCTTGCCCAACAACAAGAAACCTTTGCGGCCATGATGGAGCAGACCATGAAAAACGCCTTGGGGGGAATCGATCAAGGAACAGCCGCGCTCGAAAAAGAGCGCAAACGGATCGAAATCGAACTGGATGCCGCGCAGGCACTCCGAAGCAAGGCTGAGCGAGAAGGTGAAAAAATGGCCGCTGAATCCTTTGAAAAGCATCGCCGGGAGTACGAGGAGGCCATTCGAACGGCCTTGCTCCGCGATCTGAGCCGCCTACACATTGAGAGCGCTAAAACGACCCCCGATATTATGAAATGGCTCGATGTGGACCGCACATTCGTGGAGCGAATCAGGGAAGTGGTGAACCGGGTGGATAAATTCCATAGCAAAGACAGCCCTGCCCCCAAACTGGAAGGCAACCCGAAGCTTCGCTTTGTGGATGAGGGCCGCAGCGGCGTCATCTATTTTGAAAGCAGAGTCGGCAGTTTCGATATGTGGTGGGAAATGGGTTACGGGGCCTTAGCCATAGTCGCGGTACCCTCATCAAACGAATGGGAACTCAAAACGGGCATGCCACGCGAAAAACGCTTGGAAGTGCTGAATTTTATCGGAGAGGAAATCATCCGAAGACAAACCTCCAACGGCTCATTTATTATCGGCGACGATGTAATCACCATTTACTCCGAATAAGATACGACCCGTTGGTTCAAGTCTGCCCCATGCACTTGCGCCATGCTATGAAAGTTAAGGTGGAAGACTTGAACTAGCGGGGTAAAAATGATGTATGCCATGTTGTATTTTTAGATGTGCTCATAGCTGGACTTTATCTCTTAAAGAACTTCAGCCCTCTCTTCAAAACTGATGCGCTTACGAAAATGCCCTTTTTGCAGTTGTAGCCTGCTATAGAGCAAGTTATTCCAAAAATAGGTTTGAATATTGCCAACGAAGTTGTTATTTTCAGGCTCAATTGTGTTAATTTCGGAGAAATTGTTAAGCACAATGGATTTGACTTTTAATCCGAATAAATGAAAATCAACAAGTTCTATAGCCTGTCGCTGCTATTTTTGTGGATTCCCATTTTTCTTACTGCGCAGTTTCCTGAGCTTCCTGCTCCTGTATCGGGTAATGTAGGCGTTCAAAAAATTTACATCCTGGTCGATAGTGTCCGAGCTTATGACGTGGAAACGATCAGGCGAATGCCCCTTCGGAAAACCTTCTCCTTGCTGTCGCCAGTGGAAATCTTACCGACAGAGGCGTCGCAGGCTTATTGGATGGCTTTCCGGATTGCCAATAAAAGCGATTCGACCCGGAAATACTTTCTGGATTTCGAGTGGTGGCCCTATGTGGACGTTTACGGCACTTTTAGCCATGGCCAAACGGTGTACCAAAAAACCGGACATCTCGTGCCTTTCAGTCAACGTGTCTACCCACTGGCCAACAGGAATTTACTTCCATTGGAGCTACCACCTGGGGAAGCAGTTGATTATCTGGTGAAACTCGCATTGGATCGCAGCGCCAAAGCAATCCCCGTAGATCTCCAGTTCCAACTGCGGTCTCCTGAAGAAATCAAGTCCTGGGAATTGACGACTACGGGTCTGGTGATGTTCTTCACCGGTATTTTCCTGGTGATGTTTTTCTATCACCTCTTCGTTTACTTTTCAACCCGCGATTCAGATTACCTTTTTTATCTGCTCTTTTTGTTTGTATTGATCAATATCCCGGCCCATAATTTTGGGTATTCCGTACAATACCTCGGTGCTTTCGATGGATTCAGTTCATTTGTTCAAAAACTCGATGTATTCTTTTCCTTTGCGCTGGGAACAACCATGCTGGTTTTCGCTAACGTGTTTTTTAAAACCCGTGAACGTACGCCCTGGCTGTGGAGAATAAGCCTGGCCGTCAACGCCCTGTCCGCATTGTCCCTGCTTCCCATGCTGTCTGGCAATGTGGTCATGGCCAACATGCTGATTGGCAACATCAGTCTGGCGGGCATCCTCGTTATTCTGGTCATCGCCTTCCACAGCTGGTACAAAGGTTATCCCTCCGCCGTGTATTTTGTGTTCGCTCAGATTTTTTTTATTGCAGGCGGACTGATCACGGTGCTGGCCATTGTTAAGGCCATTCCCACCAATATCTGGACGGACGCCAGCGTCCCGGCAGGGGCGTCGATGCAGAATATCTTACTATCCTTTGCCCTTGCCAATAAACTCAATGTTCTTCGCAAAAAAAACGAAGCCAACCAGATGGAAATCATCCACCAGATGGAGGAGAATAAAAAATTGCAGGACAAGGTCAACCGGGAACTGGAACAGAAAGTGAGCGAACGCACCAGGGAACTGGATCATGTAAACGGACAGTTACAAATGACGAATGAGGAGCTTAATCAAACGCTCCAGATAGTGAGCGAGGAACGCCGGAAATCGGATAGCCTGCTCCTGAATATTCTTCCAGAAACGACGGCGACAGAACTCAAGGAAAAGGGTACCGCTGCTCCACGTTATTACCAACTGGTATCGGTGCTTTTTACCGACTTCGCAGACTTTTCCCGACTGGCTTCCCGCCTTTCTCCAGAAGAAATTGTCTGGTACCTTAACTATTATTTCCGTGCTTTCGATGAGATCATCGACCGGCACGGGATTGAAAAAATCAAAACCATTGGCGATGCCTACATGTGCGCAGGAGGCGTGCCTATTGCCAATGAGAGCAACCCGGTGGATACGGTCATGGCTGCCATGGAGATGCAGGCCTTTGTGCTGGCTTCAAAGGAAAAATTCCGCAAAGAATCCGGCGTAGAATGGAATCTTCGCATCGGGATACATAGTGGGGAACTAGTGGCCGGGGTCGTCGGTACCAAAAAATTTGCCTATGACATTTGGGGGAATACCGTCAATGTGGCCGCCCGTTTAGAAGAAAAAGGCATGCCGGGAAGGGTCAATATCTCAGCAGCTACCTATGAGCTGGTAAAAAATCATTTCGAGTGTAGCTATCGAGGCGAGATCCAGGCGAAAAATATTAGCCTGATGGGTATGTATTTCGTGGAAAAAGAGATCAAAAAAGAACCGATTCAAAACCAACCGAAGCAAGTTTAAGCTATGAGTCAATTCGATTACCCTAGGATCAATTTCGCTGGACAGGCCTCTGTAAGCCCCTGCACAGCCAATAATGTCAATGAAGCGCCAATGGTCTTTTATGATCCGGTTAGCGTAAAAGCGATAACCCCACCTCGGGTTTTCTTATCAGGTGGAAAATTGAAACCTCCTTTTACCCTGGAGGATTTGGAAAAAGCACTTCCTGCTGGCTCCCTGCACCAGGAAGGAGCTGAGGTCTTTTTCACCATTGATCCGATCAAGGATAAACCGTCTTTTGACGAGTGGGTGATCACTCCACTAGGTCAGTGTGCCCTGGACGCTGCCTATTACCAGGCCTATGCAATGATTCCAGCTCCGGTGATGGGCGATGACGAATCGCTGATGGGAGCGATTCCCGGCTATTGGAATTATTTCGGAGATGAGAGCTTTACGTTTATGAATGTTAAAGTCCTCAGTGTCGCACTGCCTGATCAGAACGGCGAACAGGTATACGGAGAGGAAGACAAAGGCCTCCCGGAAGAGTTGACCGCTTTGATTGGAGCCAACCTGCTGATGGACGAAGCATACATGGTGGACATCACGCCTTCGACCTCTTCTTTTACACAGATTTTTTGTAAGTCGATGTCGCTTCAGAAGGATAAAGAAGTGTTTTTCAGTGGCACCCCCCTGAAAGGCAACTTGCGTACCATAAATCTCAGTCGGATTGTAAATGAACAAATGCCGCAGAGTGGATCGGGCGATATTTTTACGGTGATACCCATCAGCCAGTTAGATGAAACGAATAACAGCCCGATTATCCGCCTGTTTGAGAAATTTGCCGATCCTTCACAAACCCTGAAGGGGCTATTTATTCGGTACAACCTCTTTGAAAATGAAGAAATCCGCCCTTTCGATTACCTGAAAAACGGAAAGGTGCCCAACCCAGCCAAACTCCAGATAGCTGGCAGTATCAGCCCCTGGTACAAAGGAGAAATGAAATCGATAGGACTGGGCCGGCAATTGGTTTACCACCAAGCGCTGGTTGGTACGACTTTTATACCTCCGTTGATGACTCGTACAGATTATGAGCAAAAAATTTTTCATGTGGATCTGTTCAACGGGGTACCTGAAAGCCACCAGGACGACGGCTCTTACGAAGTCTTTCCGCTAGGTACGGTCGAGTTCAGATTGCAGTTGGACAATGGAGTCGAAAAGCCCCTTGGTCGCTTGAACATTGGCCCAAATGCGTTCAACCGCTCCGAAAATATCCAACGGAGCGGCATCGTCGCTTTTCCGCTAAACATTTCGAGGGAGGAAGGCCAAAGCGGCCGCATCGGCCTTTACCTTATCAATGACGACGGTACTGCAACGCGCATCATGGACGAGGATGACTATACGCTTTTTACCGATCAGTCTGCGATTTATGCTGATGCCGGCGATGATCCTTACTACGGTTACCACAGCTATTCCGGCGAAAAGGAGCGCTGCCGCCTCCGGGTGATGTACCGCGGAGAACCTGTCCAAGAGCGCGTCCCCTTTACTCTGGTAGAGTTCGCGGTCAAACAGCAAGCCTCAATAATGAGTAGTTCCATCTTCCGGCACACTTATTATAAGGACAAGGACATCGTCACTTTTCCGACGGATCAGGCGGCTAATGCAGTTTATCTTTTCCTGCCCGGCCATACCTGGCAGGTACCGCAAATGAACTTTGCCGCTATCTTTATAACGGGTTACGTGGTTCACCTGCGGGTACTTCCCATGGGCGATTACGGCCGTTATCTCGATCCCCTGGATCCTCAATATCCCACCCCGGTCACTTTTGAAGTGCTCTATGAGGAAATATTCAAAGCCTACGATTTTGCTTACCCGATTATGGGGAATATTATTCCTTTCACCAAAGAGAAATATGACAATGCAAAAATGGCAAAAATCCTGGTCGAACGGGTAGCCCTTAATAATTGGGGCAACCACAGGTATATGCCGGTAACGCGGGAGCTATCGGATAACCAGCGGGCACTCATCCAGAAATGGGCAGAGCCGTTTTTAAACCCAGAATAAGTTTTGGATCTGACCATTGATCTGATCAAGGAGAAACAGCCTCGTTGACTTGGGAGGGACTGTAATGTCCCTGTTTCTCAAAGTACCCGATGCCGTGCCCAATCTGCGCGAAACTGATTTCTGAAAAACCTGCATAGAAAAAAGGCTGGGTTCCGTTCATCTTCATCATGTCCATATAGCGGTCAGGTTGCATGGAGGCCAAGTGGAGAATGTCTTCAGGAACATGGCGCGCCGCTTCCATGTACTGTCTGAAACGCTCGGCAACACCCGCGTTGGTTGGAGCTTCCAGGCATTGCCGAAAATTATCAGTAGCAAAAGACCAGAAAGGGCTCTGAAAGCTCGAACCAGCGGCATAATGCCAACTGACAAAAAGTGCCGCTTCCATTGTGTATTCCCGCATTAGCTTGTTCAGACCGTTGATAAATGCAGGTGCTCGGCGCGCTTCACCGCGGGCATCGATCAGGGCATCGGCCAGCCACTTGGACGCTACATCGATCTGGAACAGGGTAATGTGGATAGCCGTCGCTTCCAACGGCTCAATAAATGAAGCAGTATTTCCGATGTGGAATAGTGCGCCATCGAACAACTGTCGCCGCGTAAAGCTGGGGAAACGAAGCTGGCGTTCGGTCTCTTTTCTCAATTGAATACCAGAATGCTGGGATAAAAAGTCCAGTTCGGCAGAAATCTCCTCCTTACTGGTGATCTTTTCATTGTAGATATAACCGTACGTGGAATGTGAGACCAAGGGTATGACAAAAACCCAACCGTGGGGTCGCGCCACGCAGCGGGTCATGCGGTTGAACTCGGCGGGTGGTGCCTGGCGGATCAAGGCGGCGTTGGTAGGAATTTCCGGAATGGGAATATGATCGTCCGTTAGCTCACTGGGGAATCCGCGGGCGTCAAAGACAAAATCGAAGACCATCGGAGCATCTTTCTCGAAGCCGATGCTGACTTCCCTTCCATTGCTGATTACGCTGGTAACCTGGCGATCCAGTACGGTGGCTTTTACATATGAACGAAGCAGTTCGACCAGATCGGAAGCGGAAATGTGGTAGGCGTAGCTGTTGAAGAAAAAATCTTCCTGAAAGGGTGTACGGTGCTTGCCCCAGTTTTCAAAATAAAGACCATGCTTCTGTGTCATCCGGCAGCGGCGGCGAATCTCTCGGTCATCCAACCCCGTGATATCGCGGATCCAGGCCGGAAAAAGGGGCGTGGTACCTTCACCGACGCCGATCGTGGGGATGCGGGTATCGTAAATATGAAACAGTTCAAAACCTGGAAAGCGCTTGGTCAGATGGGCAGCGGCAACAAAACCAGCCGTACCCCCGCCGAGTATGGCTACACGGTACTTCTGGGTGACCTGAGGTGTCACACGGCTGGCCAATATCTTGAACCGTGCGGATTCCGAACGTGGCAGCAGTCCGCCGATCAGTTGAAGTTTCTGATCGGCTGACAGTTCTTGTACTTCTTCATAGTGTTGGGATAAAGGGCTCATGAGTGCATTGTTATATTTGCCAAAAAATCTTCTACATCTCGCTGTTTGATCCGGTATGGTGCCATATCAGGCACTAAATCTCCAAATGCTTTGCCACTGGCCGACTCAAGCAGTCGGGCAAAGGTTTCCAGCGTGCGTTCGCCGAAGTAAAGGGCTTTCAGCTGGTCAATGATCTCTTGTCCGGCTTTGGGCGTAATCTCCTGCTGGGTGCAGAGGTCTGTGATGCAGACCCGGATGTGCACAAGCGGCTCGCTGAAAGGATGGTACGGCGGAGTGGGATTGTGAATTAAAGCAACTTCATCATCCTGGAAATCACCTTCCTGATCGAAATAACGGTACACCTTGCCTATGCCTTTCATGCCAAAAGTACGCAGCTCATAGGCCCGAATAGCGCCCATGGACGATATGCCGTATACCTCGCAGCCTGCGGCAATGGCGCCCAGGAGTTCTTTGTGCCCTACAGATATCACCTGGTGAAATACGCCGTCGACAAGAGCGATGGTACCGCGATAGCCAGTTTCTACCAATTGCTGGATGTCATTGCGGCGCGCTGGCGGGCGGAGCTCTATACCCAATTCCCGACACCGCTGTAGCGCGAGTTCGCTAAGGCTAGGCCCGCCAAAAAGAACCATGGGCAACGTTGGTGGCATAAGCATGTAATCTGGGTCCGATTCGGGGATTTTCCCGGGTGAAAAATTCCATTTTTGGAATGATGATTTTGACAACCTGCAGCGGTGCCTCCGCAGGCATCAACGCCACCGAAAGAACATGATCAATTCCCTGGGCATGCAGAAGATCAAGCAGGTGATGGCGATACTGCTCCAGACTTTGAAAAGACCAGTCTGGATAAGGGATGGCCTCAAAATGAATGCTGCCGCTGCTGCTGGCTTTCACCTGCCGGATGGCACGCTCAAAGGTGTCGCGACGCTGCCGAAAGCTGAGACCGCTGAAACGCAGGTAATCCTGGATCAGATCGTCTCGCCCTCCATGGATAAAGGTCAATCGACTCTGCAACGCCTCTGCAACGGCCCGGTTGAGCGCAATCTCCCGCAGGGAATGGCAGCCGAAGCCACCGTTGATGTACAGCGGATCTTCGGTTTGATGGTCAATGACCGTGGCTGCGAAAAAGGGAATGCCAAATGTATTGGGGCCGTAGCGAACCATAAGCTCCAGCCCTGCCGAGGCCATACGGTCGGCAAGCGACTTTAGCGAGTCGGGATAGGAGGCTGGATCCAGGCGAAGGTATTGAGAATTTACCGTTTGAAAGGACATGATGTCCCGTTCGATGATTTCCAGCACGCCATGGATCTGCGCCTCACACTGCGAATTGCCCGAGCTCAGACCGTTGGTATGACTCCCGAAATACCGGACGTGTGGGGCAGGGTAGGGCATAAATGCCAGTTCGGCTGGGGCCAGAAAGGATTCGTTGCTGTACAGGTCTGTCGCCTGTACAGCCGTAATGGGCTCGTCAAGGGAAATACGGGTGTCCATGGTTGGACAAAAATCAAGGATAGCATCACTTCGCCGATTCCCGTCAAGGATATCGCGAGGGGTGACCCGGTAAATATCCAGCCCTGCCCGGTTGGGCTCCGCCATCGCAAATTCAATGGCTTCCATGTAGGCACCCACCTCAGCTTCCTGAGGCAAGATGCCTTTTCCTGAGTTGACGCAAAGAGAACCATCCAGGGCACCAGGCCGAATACTGGAATAAACGGGAAGCCCTACCCGATCCAGGCGGGTGACATCGGTGACTCGAGTGATACCCAAAACCGCGGCAAAGCTCCTGGCATATGTCAGGGTTTCCTCGAGGGGACGGCATCGAAGACTGGTATGGTTGATCTGAACCGTTGTATCGGCTGCATCATTCATCATCTTTTGTTCCTGCTTTTTCGCTATCGGGGTCTTTGGGCTGTTCAAAAGGGTTGGATTCCTGCGCCCATGCATTGATCTGCGAAGCCGGCGCTTCGTTAGCCCAGGCCTTGACCATATCCGCTGAAGGTTCGAGCGGGCTACCCAGGTCTCTGACGGACATTACCGACTGGTTGCCGGTATACCAGGCCTTAACCTGTTCAGGAGTGGTGTTTTGTGCCCAAGCCTTAACCTGGTCAGTGGAAGCCACGTCGGCCAAGGGGTGTTGATCGGAAGAAAGCCCGCTAGCCCATGCTTTGACCTGCTCAACGCTGGGGCTAGCACCCATCGCAGCATCGACTCCTCGCTCGCCGGAAGGATCTGTAGCCCAGGCTTTGTTCAACTCAGGACTGGCATTGTCCGCCCATGCTTTGACCTGCTCAGGTTGGATGTTATCCGCCCATGCCTTGACCTGCTCGGGCTGGATATTATCTGCCCATGCTTTGACTTGCTCAGGCTGAACGTTATCTGCCCAGGCTTTGACATTTTCTGGTATGGGAAGTCCGACCAAGCCGACAATATTATCTGCCGTGCCGACATTGGCCCATGCTTTGGGAAATTCTTCGGTATGATCCTTGTACCAGGCCTTCACCTGCTCAGGGACGTTGTGCATGGCCCAGGCCAGGTAATGTTGGGCAGGCGTCTGTCCTGCCCAGGCTGCGAGCTGCTCGGGAGCGGCATTCATTGCCCAGGCTTTTATTTGATAGGCTGCAACTTGCCCGGTTGACGGATCAGGCTGAGAGGCGGTTGTTGGACTGACAGTAGCCAGCGATTGCAACATATGACCGGGCTGTTGCTGGAACCACAGATGAACTACCTTTTCGGGATTGGCATCCACCCAGGCACTTACGGCCTGCTTTAGATTATCCTTTTCCCAGGCTTCAGCAATTTTTTCGGGTTGTTCCTTAGCCCACTCAGCGATCACATGGTGAGGATTGGCTTGTACCCATTCTTTAGCGTATTGGAGCAAATTATGCCTGCCGGCGAGCACGCCGAGAAAGAAGGCGGTCTTGGAATCCAGCTCGATTCCGATGCTTGGTTGGTGAGGGTCAATTTTCATTGAGGTGTTTTTAACAGTGATCATTTAATCTGTTACAAGATAGTGAATTTTTATTTAGGAGGTATTTCACCCGCAAGGATTGGAAAAAAAGAATTGAACTGGGGCTGTTTCCCTGGGAAGTGAGGGGGCAACGCTTTTATGGGCATTGATTCTCTCTTTAATAATCAGTGCCGAGCGTGCCCCATTTTTGGAATTAGGATTCAGTGCAACATTACGGCTTCTTCCACACCACCTTCTTCCACAAAGCCGAGTTCAACACTCCCTGATAAGCCCCTTGCGCCGCCTCCAATTTCTCCTTGGTCAACTGATGCACTTCAATTTGCTGATCGGTCGGCGGATGATCCCCACTAGATACCAACAGCTCTTTGCCGATCGCCAAAAAACGCTCCATCACCCCCACCGGATTGCGGAAGTTGTCCTGTCGGGCACCCGTTTGTTTCAGGTCGAGCAGGGCACGTTCGATTTGGTACAGTTGCTCTTCCAGGTCGAGTTGGTCTTTTTTTACCTCCGCCGATTTTTCCCGGGCGCTGGCCTTTTGCAGATCGGCGCGTTGTTTTTCGATGTCTTCAATCAATTTTACCGTGGCCTTGAGGTCCTGGTTCAGTTTCAGGCCAAAGCTGTATTGCTTTTGGATGTCGGCGTCATTGCCCTTTAAATTTGGGTCGTTGCGCAGCTCCAGGATTTGCTCCTGTTTTTTGCCATTGGCAATGTACACCACGCGGTATTTGCCCGCTGGCACCAGTGGCGCATTCAGGCCCGGTTGCATGTCCAAATCCCAGGGGTAAATGCTGCGCTCGCCGTTTTTGTCCAATTCTATCCAGTCCTTGTCGCGGGGTTTGGTGCGCAATTTAGGCAAACGTGCGGGTTCCGGGCGCAAATCCCAACTGGTACGCTGGATGCCCGCTTTGTTCACCGTACGCAACTTGCGCAGTGTATCGCCCTGCATGGAGAGCACCAGCAGCTCAGCCGTTTTTTGCAAAGTATCTTTTTGGTAATAATTGATCAGTGAGCCGTAAGTGGGGTTTTGCCCCGAAAAAGAATCGCCGTCCGCATGCGTGCCCAATACGCGCTGAAACCGATACGCTGGCCGCAGAGTGAACAAGTGGCTTTCGGCCTTTTGCACTTCAGCGCTGAATTGGCGGATAGGCGTCAGGTCGTCCAGGATGTAAAAACCCCGTCCGTAGGTGCCGAGTACCAAATCGCCAAAGTGTTTTTGCACCGCAATGCCGTACACCGCCACGGGCGGAAGGTTGTTGCGCAGGCGTTGCCAGCTTTTGCCGTCGTTGGGCGAAAAGTAGAGGGCGTTGTCGGTGCCACAGTACAACAAACCTTTCATTGCAGGGTCTTCGCGGATTTGAAACACGGTGCTGGATTGGTTTTGGGGCAAATCGCCAATGATTTTTGTCCAGGTTTTGCCGTAATCGCTGGTTTTGAAGATGTAGGACTGGGTATTGCCCACGTACAAAAAGCGGTAGGATACGTAGCAGGTTCCGGCTTCAAAATTGGAGGGTTCGATGCAGGAAACGCTGCCACCAGCGGGCAGGCCGGGGAGGTTTTTGGTCAAATTTTCCCAGCTTTTACCGCCGTCGCGGGTGAGTTGCAAAAGGCCATCGTTGGTGCCCACCCACAGGATGCCCTCTTTGACCGGTGATTCGGCCATGTTCAGCGTGGTGCAACCGTCCCAGGTATAGAGGTTGTCGTAGGCGATGCCGCCAGAATTGTCCATTTTTTTGGGGTCAGCCGTGGTCAGATCCGGGCTGATCACTTGCCAGGACTGGCCGCCGTTGGTCGTCTGGTGGATGTACTGGCTACCCACCCATACCGTGTTCGGGCGATGCCGCGAGAGCACCATGGGGAAGTTCCAGTGCCAGCGGTATTTCACGTTTTGGGGGTTCCAGCCGTATTGGGTTTCGGGCCAAGGACGTACGTCGCGTGCGATGCCCGTGCGCAGATCGGTCACGTCCAGGCCACCGTCGTAGCAACCCGACCAAACGAGGTTGGGATTGAAGGGATCAACCTGGGCAAAACCCGACTCGCAGCCCCCCACAAATTTCCAGTCACTGATGGGAATCCCCCCACTACGGCTGTTGCTGGGGCCGTAGTAGGAATAGCCGTCCTGACGATTGCCGAGCACGTGGTAGGGGATCATGCT
>NZ_JBBAKG010000105.1:0-20493 GCF_040403615.1 Haliscomenobacter sp.
TTGTTTTTTTCAAAAATAGGTTAAATCTGGGAATAAAGCTACTCTACTTTTAGCTTTTTAAACCCATACACACAATGCCGACAGCCACTTTGGCAGCAATGGCCACGCAATAAATGGTACAGCTCCGTAAACACCCAGAATCCATTTTCATGGTAGTAGTGCAAGCCCTCAACGAAAGCTTCTTTTTGAGTCGGGAATTGAAGCGTTTGAGCGGTTTGGACCAAGCTTTCGAAATGTTCGAGGCAGGTGTTACACAAACAGTCGTATTTGGTCTTGGTCAAAAAAATCCGGGTTGCTTCAGAAATGGCAACTGTGGAGCATCTGCAGTTGCTTACATCGCTGGGCAAACAGGAGAATGAGGAGGAACATTTTGGGCAGATCTTTGCTGGAGCTGTTAAACTTGGAATATCAACATTAAGCATGGTTCTTTCAACTTGGTTTTGTTTTTATTGAACCGAAACCGCGCAAAATTATTGCTGGTAGTGGGGCAAAAATAAGTTTTCATTTTTTTTAAGCCATAGGATTAGATAAGACACTTGAAATGAACCGTTTACTTATCTAATCCTATGGCAAAATGAAAACTTATTTTTTTATCGCCCTTCACAAATTCAGGAACTTACTTATTTTTGCAAAGTGAACGATCATTCGTGGTATGAACAGGAAAGACTTAATCATCAACATCGCCAGAAAAGTCATCGTCGAGAATGGGCTTTACGATGCGTCCATTGGCAAGATTGCCAAGGAAGCAGATATTCCGGTAGGGTCTGTTTACACTTATTTCAAAAGCAAGGAAGAACTGGTCAATGAAATCTATATCCAGGCCAAAGGAGAAATGAATGATTTTATCTTCATCCCTTTGCCTAAAGCCCTCGCCGAAAAAGACGAACTGAATATTTACTGGCAAAGAGCCATTGAGTTTGCGCTCAATAACCCAGAAAAATTCTTATTCTCCGAGCAATTCATCAATTCTCCCCTGATTTTTAAGCACAACCAGGAAGCAGTCAATCGCCAATTTGGAATTGCTTATGATTTGATGGAAAGAGGAGTACGCAATCAAATCCTGAAAAACCTTCCTTTAGACATTCTACAAACCCTCGTCTACGCGCATCTTCTCGGGGTGATCAAATTTTTCAGAACCAATCCAGCAGGGTTTACGCCTGAAATCGCGCAGCAATTGTTCGAAACCTGTTGGGATAGCATCAAGGGGTAATTTTTTTGCCACTACAATGAATGATTATTCATTCGTTTTTGTACCTTTGTTTCATCACTAATCATTAACCATTCAATGTCATGTCAAAAGCCATCGTAATTACCGGAGCAAGTAGTGGAATTGGGAAAGCTGCCGCCACTTTTTTTCACCAAAAAGGCTGGAATGTTGTGGCCACTATGCGCAATCCCGAAAAAGAAACTGACCTGAAAGAAGACGAGCGCATGAAATTGTTCAAGCTCGATGTAATGGATAAATCTAGTATCGCAGAAGCTGTTCAAAAAAGCATTGCGGCATTCGGAAAAATTGATGTTTGGGTAAATAATGCAGGTTATGGCGCTTTTGGCCCGCTGGAAGCAGGTACGGATGAGCAGATTCGCCGACAGTACGACGTCAATTTCTTTGGCGTTATCGATTGCATCAAAGCCATTTTGCCACATTTTAAAGCCAATCGTGCTGGAGTGATCATCAATGTAACTTCAATTGGTGGATTGCTGACCCTGCCTTTATTTGGCGTGTACAACTCCTCAAAATTTGCTTTGGAAGGTTTATCAGAAGGCTTGTGGTTTGATCTGCAACAATTTGGCATCAAGGTAAAGGTGATCGAACCAGGGGGGATAAAAACAGATTTCGCAGGCCGTTCTTTGGATCAATTTGACCAAAGTGAATTTCCGGAATACGAAAACTACAGCAAAATCATTGCTGAAAAATTCACTGATCCCGATTACGCCAAAAATTTCGGTAGCCCGGAGATGGTTGCTGGCGTAATCTATACCGCTGCCACGGACAACAAGACAACTTTGCGCTATTTGGCGGGCAAAGACGCCAAGCAATTCTGGTTTCTTCGGAGGTGGTTTGGGTACAAATTCCAGATGGGGATGGCAAAGAGGTATATGGGGATATAGTTTCCCAGTCACTCGATATCTTATAACGTTGATTTGAGGCTTTGGGTTGCTGGTTATTCCCGTCCCTTAGCCATGCATCAAGATTTCAATTTCTCCACGCACAAAGGCACCTAGATCGCGGACGTATTCTGGAGAAAATTCAAAACGAATCCCTGCTTCGATGTAAATATCTCGGATAGAGCGGGTATTGCCCATGCGCATGGCAGAAGTAAACGCCAATACAGCCTCTTGAGGATGGTTGCGGTAATGCCGCCATAAGGCGATGGCACCCAATTGGGCAAAGCCGTATTCGATGTAATAAAATGGTGCTTCAAAAAGGTGCAATTGCTTGTGCCAAAGGTTTTCAATGTATTGCTCCAAACCGCTATAATCCAGCACATTGGGTGTGAAAGCGTGGAAGCTTTCTTTCCAACAAGCTTGCCGCTCTTCCCGGGTATGTTCAGGGTTGGTGTACAGCCAGTGCTGAAACTGATCGATGGTGGCAATCCAGGGCAAAACTTTCAGGACATGCTCCAGTTGAGTGATTTTTGCCCTTTTGAGGTCTTCTTCGTTTTCAAAAAAGATATGCCAGTGATCCATGGTCAACAATTCCATGGTCATGGCCGCCAGCTCGGCTACTTCAAATGTAAATTTTCGATCAAATAGCAATTCAAAATCACGGGTGAGGAAAAAATGGATGGCGTGGCCGCTTTCGTGCATGAAGGTACGCAGATCGCCCAGGGAGTTGGTGGCGTTCATAAACACAAACGGCATGCGCGTTGCCTGCAAGGGCATATTGTAGCCTCCCGGGCGCTTGCCGGGGCGAGAAGCCAAATCCAGAAACCCATTGCGTTGAATGAGCTGGATGATTTTTCCAAATTCAGGATTGACCAATTCCAGGCATTGAATCCCTTTTTGCAACAACTCGTCGGTATCCTTGAAAGGCTGGAGTGGCGCTTGTCCGGCAGTATCGGCGTTCAGATCCCATGGGCGCAGGTGATTGACCTTGAGGTTGTTTTTTCGGGCCAGATACAACTCATTCAAAATGGGCAGTACCTCAGATTTTACCGCCTGATGAAAATCATGGCAATCATCGGGTGAATAATCAAACCGCCCCAATTCCTGAAAAGCATAGTCCCGGTAATTTTCCATTCCGGCATTGCGGGCAATTTCATGGCGTTTTTGCAGCAATTCATCAAAAAGCAAATCCAGCTGTGCTGTATCTTGTAAAATGCGCCGATTGATTTTGTGGTAAATGTTTTGCCGACGTTTGCGATCAGGCTCTTCCAAAATGGTGTTGGCTTGCTGAAGGGTCATTTGCTTCCCGTCCATTCCAATCATCATTTGGGAAAAAATACGAGCGTATTCTTTGGTTTTGAGCTGAACATCCGTTTGCAGGCCCACATTTTCTTCCTGAAAAAGAGCTACCGAAGCCAGGGTATTGCGCAGATAAATTTCGTATCGATCGGTATCCAGTTGGTGCAGGTAAGGGGAGGCTACCAGTTTTTCGTTCAACGCCTGATCCAGGGGGCCCAGCTTTGGCATAAGCTCCTGTACTGCGTATTGGTAGCGTTGGTTGGCTTGTTGATTTTGACTATCCGCCGAGAGGTGAATGTAAGTCCAGCAAATGGACTCACTAATCGTGGATTCTAAATCACTGCGTTGGGCAATCCAGGCACTCAAATCTGCAACCGAATCAATCGGTTGGTTGAGCAATGCAGAGAATGTAGGTTCTACATCCTCCCAGGTTTGTGGTAAGGCAGGTACGATATATTCCGTACAGGCTGCGGTCTTGGTCGCCGATAGATTACGCATAGTATTAGGTCGCCTAAAAGTTGAATAGTTGAAAAGTAGAAGAGTTGAAAAGTGTAGCGAAGTACTAAGGTTGAAAAATACACCAACAACAGGTGTTCCTTCAACCGTTCAACTCTTTTACTTTTCAACTATTCTGCATCTTTCTTCGCTTCCTCTTCTTCTTCCACGTCCACAGTTTCGACAACTGCTTCGGAGTCCACAGTTTCGACAACTGCTTCGGAGTCGGTTACTTCCTCGTCGGTCTCTTCTTCATCTTCTTCCATCAAAGTAAAGCCAAGTTCGTGCAAGTGCGTAAACCATTTGACTGCTTTTTTGATGTCGCCCGTATGAACCCGATCGCGGTCGTAATCCGGAAGGATCTGCGCGAAGTACTGATGCAGTTTATCACCAGTATCCGCCAAAGCAGGCAGCTCAACTGTTTCCAGTTTATCCAGCATGCTTTGGAACACATTTTTCAATTCTGAAGTTTCACCATCATTCGTATAGATGCCAATGGATTCCAGTGGCGTGAATTGATGTTGCCGTACTGATGCAAAACGTCTTTTACCGTTGGCCAGGTCTTCGATAATTAATCCATTGCTGCGGTTAGCAACCATTTTAAATAAGCCTGGCAAACCGCTCACCGCTACTAAACCCTTAATTTTCATGTCGTACAATTTCTGGTTTTCAAAAGAACGCGCAAATGTACAAACAAATGTAAACTACCCTACGAAATTATTCGCAGATTAGGCCAATTCGCAGTGATTATGGAAATTTCTGAGAATTGAGTAGCTGATGAAAAAGAACATCGGCTGGAATAATAGTGATTTGTATGGAAAGCCTCTTTAGTAGTGGGGCAAAAATAAGTGTTCATTTTTCTTGAGCCATAGGATTAAATAAGACACTTCAAATGAACCGTTTACTTATCTAATCCTATGGCAAAATGAACACTTATTTTTTTATCGCCCCTTTGTAATGCAAATGTAAAAAATAATTAAGAAATAAAATAAAAAAATGATGTGCGGTTGATTTTTTTGGGTAAGCGGCATGTTTTTTATTTTAAAAACAATCAATGCTCGGCGTAAACCTCATCCACATAAGCCAGAATAGCATCTATCTCCACATCGCTGATGCTGTTAAAGGAGGTCATAATGCGTGGATTCCACTTTGTCCATAGCTCCAAAGCCCGGGGATGTTTATTTTGGATCATGGCTTGTGAATTGCGGATCCATTGGGACAGGTCTTCACGAGGGTAAGCTGCCCAACGGGTACTCGCTCCTCCCAGGGCAGGCCCGGTTAGGTCAGTGCGCATGTTTTTATTGTGGCAGGCGGCGCAATTGTTTTGAAAAACGAGTTTGCCTTTTTGGGCTTTGTCGCTCAAAATGGGGAGGGCAACAGAGGCGGTATTGACAGCGCTCGTGTTCGCTTTTTTTCCAAAAAGAGCGGAATAATTTTGCCAGAACAGAACGGCAATGATGATCAACAAAAGGCTTGCTGCGGTAGTCAATTTTGAAATGGCTGCCATCATCTCCTGATTGATTTCGCTTTGTGTTTCGGTTTGATTACTGGTTTGCATGGTTTGGTTTATGTTTAGAAGTTTGCGTTTTGTGTTGCTGCCAGGAATGTTTCAACGAATCGATGCTGTCCCGGATGCCTTTCAGCTTTGAATCAAGTGGCGTTTGAAATTTTGGTATCCCTATGTATTCATTATCAAGTCTGGGTTGAAACCAAAAAAACAGGGCTACGATCAGCAACAAAAAAGTTGCCGCCAAATTAAGCCAATGCAAGTTGGTGTTTAATTTTCTGGCCAAAAACCGCTGTTTGAGCGGTGAGGATTCCCGCTCTATTTTTGGCCACAAATTGGCTGGGGGCTCTGCAGAAAAATTGTCCAACTTTCCTTTCAGCAAATCCTCAAAAGAATCGGTTGATTGTGGTTTCATGGGCGATTGATTTGGTTGAGTTTCATTAAGTAGTGGGGCAAAAAGAAGTGTTTCATTTTCTTGGAGCCAAAGGATTAGATAAGAAACTTAAAATGAACCGTTTACTTATCTAATCCTTTGGCAAAATGAAACGCTTATTTTTTTATTGCCCCTAAGCGGTTTTTCAACACAATTTTGGCACGGGCGTATTGAGAGCGCGATGTCCCTTCGCTGATGTCCAACATTTCGGCAATCTCGGCATGCGAGTAGCCTTCAATGGCGTACAAGTTGAGTACCGTTCGATAGCCTTGTGGCATTTGGTTCAATACCGCAATTAATTCTTCGGCGCTGATGGCGCCAATGATTTCCTCATCGGAATAAATGGAACTGGGGGGTTCTACATAGGGCAAAAATTGCAAGTTCTTCTTGCGCAGGCGGCTTAGGGCGGTGTTGACCACGATTTTGCGCATCCAGGCTTCGATGTTTCCTTCGGCTCGAAAGCTGGCCAATTCACGAAAAATTTTGATGAACCCTTCCTGGAGCATGTCCTTGGCCTCGGCCTCATCACGGGCATAGCGCAGACATACGCCATACAGTTTTGCACTGTATTGGCTGTAAAATTGAAACTGTGCGCGGCTGTTGCCCGCAATACAGGACTGAAGCAGGTCAAAATCCTGAGTCATGTGGAGTGTTTCGCTTGGTGTGGCCATAAAGGTAATGTCAATTCTTCCTTATGGCGCAAGCAGAGGAGCAAAACGTTGCATGGGGAGTTGAAAAGTTGAAGATTTGAATGAGGTAAGTTCAAAACGCTTCAACTTTTCAACGTTTAACCAATTGCTATGCCCGGTTTTTCAGTACATTCATCAAATATTCTCCATAACCACTTTTCATGAAGCGGTGGGCAAGTACTTCCAACTGTTGGGCGTCAATAAAACCCATCTCGAAAGCTGCTTCTTCGATACAGCCAATTTTAAGGCCCTGACGTTCTTCAATGACTTGAATAAACTGACCAGCTTGCATCAAGGATTGGTGAGTACCGGTATCCAGCCAGGCGATACCCCGCCCCAAAACACCTACTTGAAGTTGTCCGTTGGCCAGGTAATGTTTGTTGACATCGGTGATTTCGTATTCCCCACGGGGACTGGGTTGGAGGTTTTTGGCAATCTCCACAACATTGTTGTTGTAAAAATAAAGCCCAGGTACGGCGTAATTTGATTTGGGTTGCAGGGGTTTTTCCTCTATCGACAAGGCCTGAAAATTTTTATCAAACTCAACTACCCCATAGCGCTCAGGATCGGCAACCTGATACGCAAATACCACCCCACCTTGGGGATCTATTGATTCTTGCAACAGTTCTTTCAAACCGTTGCCATAAAAAATATTGTCTCCCAGAATTAAAGCTGCACTGTCGTTTCCGATAAAATCTTCTCCTAATACAAAAGCCTGAGCCAGGCCATTGGGGTCGTGCTGAGCCACGTAAGAGAAATGGCAACCGATGTCGCTTCCATCCCCCAGGAGTTTAGAAAAATTGGGCAAGTCATGGGGCGTCGAAATGATCAATATTTCCCGAATACCCGCAGAGAGCAAGGTAGACAAAGGGTAATATATCATGGGTTTATCATATACCGGCATCAACTGTTTGCTTACTGCGAGCGTAAGCGGGTATAGTCTTGTACCAAGTCCTCCGGCTAGAATTATTCCCTTCATTACCTTTAGTTTTTAATGGTTTGCAATTTTTTATAATACAAAGATAGTGAAGTCCTGGTTTTGAATCTACTCCCCGTCTAAAAAGATGTACTTTTTATCGAACAAAAAAACTGCACTGGCGATAAGCTTTTATCTTTCGTACTTTCTGAAACTGTATGCACTATGAATTTTACCGAGAACATCAACCTGGCATTTCGATCCATTCGTGCCAATTCCCTGCGGGCTATCTTAACCTTGCTGATCATTGCCCTGGGCATTATGGCGTTGGTGGGTATCCTGACGGCCATTGACAGCGCGATTTTCTCCTTGAGCAATAACTTGTCCTACTTGGGGGCCAACACGTTTGACATTGATCCCAAGTACGATGCAGGCGTGCGGGGCAACCGCGGAGGTCGGGTTGCCAAACGGGGTGAAGTGTTTACTTACCAGCAATCAACCGCGTTTAAGGAACGGTTTAAGTTCAATTCGCGCACTGCCATATCGTTCAACTGTACCCGTAACGCAGCTTTGCGTTACGGCAAAGAAAAGACCAACCCCAATTTGCTCATCTTCGCAGCAGATGAAAACTACCTGGAAGCCAAAGGATTTGACCTGGAAATGGGTCGGGGATTCACTACTCGAGAAGTAAACAGCGGCGGTTATGTCACCATCATTGGCGCCGAAGTGGTCAAACTGCTGTTCAACGGTAAACCTGAAAAAGCCATGGGGCAAATCATCTCTACAGGCAGCATGAAGCTCAAAGTCATTGGGATACTCAAATCCAAGGGATCAAGCATGAACCAGGATGAAGACCGGCGCATCATCATTCCGCTGTATACAGGCAAGATGTCGTACGCTACCCAAACTACCAACTACCGCATCATGGTGGCGGTGAGCGATCCTACCCAAATCGACAATGGCGTTGCGATCGCTACGGGCTTGCTGCGCAACATCCGCAAATTGCGGGCTTCCAAAGACAATGATTTTGAGATCACTAAAAGCGATAGCTTAATTGGCATCATCAAAGAAAACACCGTGTATTTCCGGGCAGCTGCAGCGGGCATCGGTTTGATTACACTGTTGGGAGCCGCTATCGGTTTGATGAACATCATGCTGGTCTCGGTGACCGAACGAACCCGCGAGGTAGGGATCAGCAAGGCCTTGGGTGCCACCCGCAGGCATATCCTGATTCAGTTTTTGACGGAAGCCGTAGTTATTTCTTTGATGGGCGGTTTCCTGGGTATCGTTTTGGGTGTAATGATTGGCAACACAGTTACTTATTTCATGGGAGGATCTTTCTTGATTCCCTGGATGTGGATCACCATGGCCGTAGTCACTTGTACTCTGGTAGGGCTGGTGTCTGGCTTGTATCCGGCGATGAAAGCCGCACGTTTGGATCCAATCGAGTCTTTGCGCTATGAATAATTGACATAACATCTAATGCGGCAATGCTGTTGCCGGACTTGGATTACTCTACTGTCCGGCAACAGCATTGCGACTGCAAACTTCTATCAATTCGCTCACCATCATCGCGGTAGCTCCCCACAACACCTTGCCATCAAGATCGAAATAGGGTACATCCGAAAGTGAAAAAGCAGAGAGCATTAAATCCTTTCTTTTGATGTTTTGAGGATTTTGAAGGTGATCGACAGGTACTTCCAGTATTCCAGCCACCTCGGATTCCTGCGGATAAAACGTTGGAGCATATTCCATGAAGCCCACATGCGGCTGAACATGAAAATTGCTGATGGGAATGTACAACTCCGTTAGTTCCCCCAGCAAGGTAATGTCTTGAGGATTGACCCCTACTTCTTCATGTGCCTCACGCAAAGCAGTTTGCCCGGAATGTCCATCCTGTTCGTCAAACCGTCCGCCAGGAAAGCTAATCTGCCCTTTGTGCTTGTCATTGGGATTGGCTACGCGCTCGATGAAAACCAGATTCCATTGATTGTTTTTTGGAAAAAATAAAGCAAGTACTCCCGCAAGTGTTGCCGTTTCAGGGATGAACGTACCTTCGTAACGTGCAGCATGTGCCATCCTGATTTGGGCTGCCTGACCAGGCAGTGGATGTTGAAGGTTCTTTTCCAGGTTTTGAATAAATGACATGTCCATGTTCGGTAAACAGAAGATAAGGCCTAAGGGTTGAATTAAAGCACTAAGGAGCAAGGTAAAAAAACATCGTTTGTGTTCTTTAGGGGATTGAAATTGGGATCAACCTCTACACTTTTGCAACTTTGGTCGAAGCATGTATTACTTTTTGCGCATTACTCGTATTTTGCAGCGGGTCATGTGATGCCAACTTATGCAAGTAGACCGTTTACACTTACAACAACAACTGCTCAATCGCCTAAAATCAGACGACAAAGGAGCTTTGCAGGAAATCTTTCAGGACAATTACCAGAAAGTTTGCGGAGCTATCTTTCGCTTGACCAAGGATACGGGCATCACGGAAGATCTGGCGCAGGAAGTGTTTTTTCGCTTTTGGCAAAAACGCCACCAAATCGAAATTACCGCCTCCCTGGATGCTTATTTGCGCCGCATGGCCGTGAATGAAGGCTTGGCTTATTTGCGCAGCCGAAAATATTTCACCGAAGAAATCGAACCCCATTCTGCCCAGATGAGCGATTCCAACACAGCCGAAGATCGCTTTCTCCATTCTGAACTGGAACAAAACATTCGCAGCGCTATTGATGGCCTCCCGCCCAAGTGCAGAATGGTGTTCCAATTGAGCCGTTACGAAGAGCTGAGTTACCAGGAAATTGCCGACCAAATGGAAATTTCCATCAAAACGGTTGAAAATCAAATGGGCAAAGCCCTGAAAATTTTGCGCCAGGAATTGAAAAGTTACTTGCAAATATTGATTCTTTGCCTGCCCTTCTGGTGGTAATCAAAAAAATATCTTAAATTTTTCATAAAATTGCATCTGCAAATAGGGGTGTGTCCCCGTTTTTTCCATCCGTACATTTGACCATAAATTTGTTTACATGGAAAGTACTTTACAAGAGGATCTGATTGGAAAATACCTTTCTGGAGAATTGACTCCAGCAGAGCAGGGCGACTTGATGTCCTGGGTAGACTCCAGTCCCGAAAACCAGGCGGTTTTTGAGGAAATGATCCAATTGTGGAGCCTCACCGACGAGCAAGCTGAATACGATTTCCCGGTCAAGCTCTCCAATGCCTGGGCGGTTTTGGATCAACGTATCGACAACAGCACGACGGTCGGAACTCAACCCAGCACAGCAAAGCCTAGTTTGCAAGTCGTTCACAATCAGCCTACAATTCGAAACTTAAATTGGGTAGGTTCGGCAGCTGCTGCAATTGCCGTACTGGTCTTTGCAGCCTGGTGGATTTTTGGAAGAGAGATAACGCCACAATCGATGGCAGTTAGTACCACACTCAATGAAAGTCGCAGCATCACCTTACCCGATAGCAGTAAAGTTGTCCTCAATGAAAACTCCAACTTAAGCTACAGCTATGCAGGCAAAAACCGCGAGGTACAACTCGTTGGTGAAGCTTTTTTTGAAGTCAGCAAAAATCCTCAGCATCCATTTATAATTCATACTGGCGAAGTCCAAACCAAGGTACTCGGTACCAGCTTTAACGTCCGGGCATATCCGGATGAAGAAAAAATAAAAGTCAGTGTAAAAACAGGAACGGTTGAGGTGAGTACGACGAGTACAAACCCAAATAAAGCAAAGCCGCTGATTTTGTTGCCCGGAAAAACGGGGATTTATAATAACCAGGATGCCACCCTGGAAAAAGCCTTGGATGTTGCCACGGAAGACGTAGACACCTGGAAACAAGGAATACTGGTATTTGAATCTGGCATTAGGCTCTCCGAAGTCATTCCGACAATCGAAAAGTTTTATGACATCACAATCAGTACCGATCTCAAAATATTAAATTGCACCATCACCAGAGTCCGGTTTACGCATGAAATGCCAAAAGATACAGCACTGAGTTTAATCACATTGCCTATCTCAGCCAAATTCAATAAAGACAAGGATGGTACTTACCAAATCTCTGGAAAAGGCTGCAATTAAAGCAGACTCATTAGGGCGATAAAAAAACAAGTGTTCATTTTTCCAAATGCTTAGGTGAGTAAACGGTTCATTTAAAGTGTCTTATCTAATCTTTTGGCTTAAAAAAATGAACACTTGTTTTTGCCCCACTACTCACACGAACCTGGCCAATGAAACTTTTTTCTGCTCTAGTATTCATCACCTGCGTGTTCGTTTCTTCTTACGGACAAAACCTTTCCCGGAAAGTAAGCTTTTCCTATAACCGCACTGCGTTAAAGCATGTTTTGGATGACATTTCCGCCGATTTCGATGTTTATTTTGTATACAGCCCGGAATACATTCCCACTACTCAACCCATTTCGATTGCTGTTGCCAATGTTGCGCTTTCTGAGGCATTGGATAAGCTGTTTGAGCCACTCCCGGTTGCATATAAGCCCATTGGAGGACAGATTGTATTGAGACCCGTAGAAAAAAACCCTCCACCCCGCATTTCCAATAAGTCCATCCCTAAAGAAATTGACCAGCAAAGCCCGCTTTACGCTGACCCTCGCATGGAAGAATTGATTGCGGAGCGCAAAAAACGCTGGGCGCAAAGCTCTCCAACCATTTCGGGACGGCCTACCCCCCAACAATTGAACCAAAGCGCCGAAACCAAGAGAGTTGAAGACCTGCGGGCCAACCGATTTGAACCCGTGGTGATTGAAACTGCTTCGGTAAATGAATCCGAAATCGTTGAGGCGCTCATTACAGCAATTGCGGTAGACAGCACCGTAGATACCACCACTGTTTTGGTGAAAAAGAAACCCGTTTCGCGCTTGGCACAAATTTCACTTTTGCCCTTTCTGGGTACCAATTTTACCCAAAGTGCACGCATGACGAATAAGGTATCGGTCAATCTGCTTTGGGGGAGAAACGGTGGGGTAGAAGGCCTGGAAATTGGCGGAATCATGAACTCCATTCGCAACGATGTACACGGCATTCAGATTGCAGGCCTGGGCAATACCGTAGGCGATGACGTTTTTGGAACCCAGGTTGCAGGAGTGTTCAACGTTACCAGAGATTCCTTCGTTGGCGTCCAGGGCAGCGGTTTATTCAACATTCTTGGGCAAGGTTATGCCGTACAAGGTGCAGGATTATTCAATATTGCCAACCACGATTTTGCAGGCATTCAAGCAGCGGGATTGTTCAACATTGCTGGCAAAGACTCTCGTGCAATACAGGCGTCTGGCCTCTTCAACATCAGTGGTGGAAAAACGCGCTTACAGATCAGCCCCTTGTTCAACATCGCCAAAGATGTAGAGAATGGCCAGGCCAGTTCCATCATTAATGTTGCCCGCAGGGTAAAAGGTGTCCAAATAGGCCTGATCAACGTGGCTGATACCGTCAGCGGCGTAACCATTGGTCTACTCAATTTGGTACGCAAGGGCTACAATCGAGTCGAATTATCCGCCAGTGAATCTTTTTATGGAAATTTAGCTTTCAAAATAGGGGTCAAACCATTTTACAACATCTTCTATTTGGGAGCGCGAATCAGCGAAGCCAAAAACGCATCTACCACCGGCGACAACATTAAAGAGCTGACTTGGGGATTGGGTTATGGGCTGGGTTCTGCCTTCAACCTGGGTAAACGAACCCTGTGTAATTTGGAACTGATCAGCATCAAAGTGAACGAACGGGAGGGCTGGACCAAACCACTGCATCAATTGCACCAATTTCGCTGCTTATTCGATTGGCGCTTGGGACGAAGAATGAGTGTGTTCATGGGCCCTACTGCCAACCTGCTGGTATCCAGCCGCAACGACGCAGAAGCTGGCTTTGGCAATAGCGAACTCGTGGTCAAACCCTTGTTTGATAAAATGGATGCGCAGAAACGCAGCCAGGGCTGGATTGGTTTCAATGCAGGCATTCGCCTGTAAACGATTGGATTAATTCCTTAAATCACGATTTTTTTTCATTAAAACTGAATTGCTGTTTGGGTGTTCCCCGAACCGCGAAAAGGGCTTTTTTTGTCCCGATTCAGGCCTTGATTTATTATTTCTTTGATTGTGAAAAACTCAAACGTTTCGAAAATTCAAGCGCTTTGAAAAACTAAAACATCATGAAAAGCTTCATCATTTCAATCCTGCTGCTCCTGTTTTGTGGAGCACTGGCTGCCCAGGAGCAAACCCTCTTTGGCCGCACCCGCGTTACGGGCGGATTTGGAGGCCCAATTTTTGAATATGGCCTCAACAACAAACTCGGCACTTCAGTTGGTGGCGGCGGAGGTATCGTCCTGAAACACTTTTTCATCGGTGGCTACGGCCTCGGTAGTGTGGATTTTGAATACCTGCGGAACAACAATACCCTGGAGAAAGTCGACATCGGCCACGGTGGCCTTTGGCTCGGTTTGACCATCCCAACCGACAAGCTGATTCACCTCTACGCCAGTGGCCGCTTTGGCTGGGGAGCGGTAAACATCCCCGTAGACAATCCCAATTTTGATTTCCGCGATGCCGATCAAATTTTTGTGATGACTCCCGAAGCGGGCATCGAACTCAATATTTTCCGCTGGTTTCGCATCGCAGGCACCGTTGGCTATCGATATACCTATGGAACCAATCAAAATCAAGGGTACTCGGACAAAGATTTTAGTGGTTCACACTGGGGATTGACCATGCGTTTTGGAGGATTTTAGTTTTTTCGCCTCTTGTAAGAATAACCCATTTTAATTTTTTTAACACCTGACTGTTATGAAAAGGATTCTAATTTGGACTGTCGGTCTTGCACTGACTTTAATGCAATTCTCATGCAACATCGATTTTGATTTCAATGATGGCCCCTGTGTGCGGGGCAATCGTTCCACCGTCTCGCGAGACTTGAATCTACCCAACTTTACGGGCATTTCACTCGATATACCCGCTGAAGTTATCCTTACCCAAGGCGATACCCGCCGGGTTACCGTAGAAGGGGAATCCAATGTCATTGCTGAGATCAGAACCAGCGTTCGCAATGGCGTATGGGAAATTGAATTCGACCGTTGCGTACGCGATTACGACAATTTGGTCATTTACATCACCATCCCCGATATCCGCTCCCTGAGCATCAATGGTACGGGCAGCATCACCAGCAAAAACATTTTGCTGGTCAACGACATCAACCTGAATATTTCTGGTACCGGAAAAATTGACGCAGGCATCGAAGCGGATGACATTTTCAGCCGCATCAGTGGCACTGGGGATCTATTTCTGGAAGGAAAAGCCAACAACCTGGAACACAGCGTAAGCGGTGTAGGAGATTTGCAGGCGTTTAAACTGCTGACCCGCAGTGCCGATATTCGAGTCAGCGGAACTGGCGATTCGGAAGTGAACGTCAGCAACAACTTGAAAGTAAGGATTTCTGGTTCTGGCAATGTGTACTACCGAGGTAAGCCACAGATCGAAGTGAGTGTTTCGGGATCCGGGCGGCTGGTCAACGCGAATTAAGCGTCGGGGCAACCGTCGGGGCAACCCTATGTGGTTGCCCACCCCGTTGGCGCCCACCTAGGGGCGCCACTACTAGTTATATCGTATTTGCTATCGCCTCATCTATCACCTCTTGTGGGATGGTGCTGGGACAGGCGAACTCGGTTTTGGCAATATTGGCCTGTGCCTCAATGGCTTTCCAGCCACCATTGATGTTTACCAAATGCTCAAATCCACGTGCCCGCAGGATAGAGGCGAAAATCATGGAACGGTAACCCCCTCCACAGTGCAGGTAATATGTTTGGTGTGCATCCAGGCGCTGCATGTTGTTGTTGATGTAATCCAGGGGCACATTCTCCGCAATCAAGGCATGTTGGGAAACAAATTCGGTGGGTTTGCGCACATCCAGCAGATTGTTTACCTGACCTGAAGCCATACGTTTCACCAGCTCTTCCACATCAATAGATTCGATGACATCCAGTTCTTTTCCGGCGGCTACCCAGGCCTCTATGCCCCCCTGAAGGTAACCAAGGGTGTGGTCATAGCCAACCCGTGCCAGGCGAGTAACCACTTCTTCTTCCCGACCAGCAGGAGTAACCAAGAGGATATTTTGTTTCAGATCTGGAATCAATGCACCGACCCAGGGGGCAAAACTGCCATCAATCCCTATAAAAATCGAATTGGGGATAAAGCCATCCTTGAAGACCTGCTCGTTGCGTACGTCCAATACCAGGGCATCTTCAGCTTCCACCAATAGTTCGAATTCATCTGGACTCAGCGCAGTTGCGCCACGCTCCAGTACATCGTCAATGTTGGCATAGCCCGATTTGTTCATCCGGGCATTTTTGGCAAAATACTGGGGAGGAGGCATCAAGCCCGCAGTCACTTCCTTGATGAACTCCTCTTTCGTCATATCGGCGCGCAGGGCATAATTGAGCTGCTTTTGTCTGCCCAGGGTGTCCCAGGTTTCTTTGCTCATGCTTTTGCCGCAGGCAGAACCAGCACCATGCCCCGGATAAACGATGACATCGTCGGCAAGTGGCATTATCTTGGTACGCAGGCTATCGTAAAGCCAGCCCGCAAGGTCTTCCTGGGTGAGTTCTCCCGATTTTTGGGCCAGGTCTGGACGGCCAACGTCTCCAATAAACAGGGTGTCTCCCGAAAATATGGCGTAATCCTTGCCGGTTTCATCTTGCAACAAATACGTTGTACTTTCTGGCGTATGTCCTGGTGTATGCAGCACTTTGAATTGCACCTTGCCGAGGGTCAGTATTTCTTCATCTTTGGCTTGGTGAATATCAAACGTAGTACTGGCCGTTGGGCCAAATACGATGATAGCCCCGGTTTTTTGAGCCAGATCAATGTGGCCTGAAACAAAATCCGCGTGAAAATGGGTTTCAAAAATATATTTGAGCTTAGTGCCGTTTTCAGCCAGCTTTTCTAGGTAAGGCCTGGTTTCGCGCAGTGGATCAATGATCACCGCTTCTCCCTCGCTTTCGATGTAATAGGCTGCTTCTGCGAGGCAGCCTGTATAAATTTGTTCTACCTTCATGTTGTAGTGACTTTAAAATAATTGGGCGAAAATATGAAACTTTGTTCATGTATCACAAACAACGCTTGTTCTCAATTGGTTGAGTTTCTCAATGGGGTCAAAATTAGCGCTGTTTCAATTTGAAAACAGTGATCTTGTTCACGCATGGATTTATTTTCGAACTGCTTTAAAAATAGTGTACCAGCCTACACTTTGCCACACAGGCAGCATCCCCGAACCAAATCCTGTCTATCTTGTGTGAGAAACGGCGAAACCGGTTATTGTCTATGGGGGAGTGGCGCATCTTAACAGGTTTAATGGTTCTTTGCTTTGGCTTGCTGAGCACTGTGTCTGGGCAGACTCATCAATCGCCACCCAGCAATTGGCGGCGCGTTACGCTGCCATCTTTTTCTACCCAAGGCCCTCTGGATACCCTGCTCATTTTACCGCACACCGTTCAGATCAAAGAAAAAACCAGTCATCGCCTGATTGATACCGCCTGGTACCGGGTACAATTCAACCAATTGATTTGGAAAGTAGACACCTCCCAACTCCAGCCTCCTTTTGAAATCACTTACCGCACCTTGCCTGCTTCGCTGACGCAAAGTTGGCGCTTGCTCGATACGACCAAATTGCGTCAGCCCAGCATCTTGGGAGGGACGCGCATCGCCATTCGTGACGAAGCTGCTCTCATCGATTTTCGACAATTGAACTACAGCGGCAATTTTTCGCGGGGCTTGTCGCTGGGCAACCGCCAGGATTTGGTGCTCAATTCCAGCTTTAACCTCCAGTTGGCAGGAGATTTGGGAGATGGAGTGCAAATTCTGGCGGCCATTTCCGACGAAAGCATTCCCCTACAGCCCGAAGGCAATACCGTACAATTGCAAGAACTGGATCGGGTCTTTGTGCAGTTGCGCAAAAAAGACACCCAACTCACCGCGGGCGATTACGAACTCAATCGACCCGAGGGGTACTTTATGAACTATTACAAAAAATTGCAAGGGGCAACTTTTAGTCAAAAAAACAAGGTCGGCGCCAAAAGCACCTTGCAAAACAACGCCAGCGTCGCCATCTCGCGGGGCAAATTTTCCCGGAATACCATTCAGGCCAATGAAGGCAATCAGGGTCCCTACAAATTGCGCGGCCCCAACAACGAACGCTTCATCATCGTGCTGTCAGGGACGGAAAAAGTATGGCTCAACGGCCAACGCATTCAAAGAGGCCAGGATCAGGATTACCTCATTGATTACAATCGAGGGGAAATTACCTTTACTTCGAGACACCTGATCAGCCGAGAAAGCCGAATTGTCGTTGAATTTGAATATGCCGACCAAAACTACCTCCGCACCTTGGTGGCAGCAGGTCTACAATACCAAACTACCTCGCTGCGGGCTTATGTCAACCTGTACCAGGAGCAAGACAGCCGCAGTTCCACGGGAGGTTTGTCCATCAATGATGCCGAGCGAGCCGCTCTCCAGTCTGCTGGCGATGACCCCGCCAAAGCCATAGCCTCAGGCTTGCGCAAACAGGATGAATTTGTGGCCAGTCGGGTCTTTTATGAATTGCGGGATACGTTATTGGCCTGCGGCCAAAGGGATTCGGTGCTGATTTTTAGCAACAATCCGGTCAAAGCAAAGTATACCGCTAGCTTCAGTTTCCTAGGGCCGAATCGTGGCAACTACATCCTGGCACCCGCCCAAAGTGCCAATGAACGGGTGTACCTGTGGGTAGCCCCCGACCCCCTGACTTGTGCTCCCCGTGGGGAATACGCCCCGGTTATCGCCCTGACTACGCCGAAAAAGCAAAGCATGGTTACCGTTGGGCAGCAATGGAACCCCAACCAAAATACTTCCCTTCATACCGAATTGGCCTTTTCCAATTACGACCGCAATCGCTTTTCAGCTTTGGATCGACAGGATGATGCAGGCTGGGCAGCCTTTACGCAGTTTCGGCAGCGGGTACTGTTGGGCAAAGCTGCCGCCGCACCAGAAATGAACTTGCGCCTCACTTACGAAGCGGTGCAACGCAATTTTCGGACGCTTAACCCGTACCGCAATCCTGAATTTTTGCGCGACTGGAGTTTGGCCGATTTTCAGGGACAAGGCAGTGTCGTTGCTGCCAATGAGCAAATTGGTCGCCTGGAATGGAGCCTGAGTCGCACCGGGATAGGCAGCATCAGCTACGGGTTCAATGCTTTTTTGCGGGAAAAACAATACCAGGGCATCCGTCATGAACTGGGCGGAGAAGGCAATTGGCGGGGCTGGCAACTCAAAGGATTGGCAAGCATCTTGCAAGCCGATGCTGCTGGCGAAAAACGCCGCTTTTTTCGGCCTCAATTGAGCCTCGATAAGGTATTTAAAAAATGGAAAAACTGGTCCTTGGGCTGGGCAATGGAAGGGGAGCAAAACGATAGGTACGCGCTGGGGCTGGATTCTTTGACCGGCAGCAGTTTTCGGTATTTCAGCCAACGCTTTTTTTTCAAAAGCCCGGAAAGTAAAAAATGGGAAAGCGGATTGGAGTACGTGGCCCGCAACGATACCCGGCCAATTGAGGGCACTTACCGCCCCTTGACCAATGCCCAGGAGTGGCGCTGGAACGGAAAATTGCAAATCAAACAAGCTTTTGGATTGAATGGCAACCTGACTTACCGCAGCTTGCAAAGTTTTCAAAGCCAGTCCAATGCCAATTCTGGAAATACCTTGCTGGGACGCATCGATGTAAACACCGCCATTTGGAAGGGGCTGGCGCGGGCTACTACTACTTACGAATTGGGCTCAGGGCAAGAACCCAAACTCGAATTTACATACATACGCGTTGCGCCGGGCGAAGGGGTGTACATCTGGCAAGACTCGCTGTACAACAAAGATGGCATCATCCAGCCCAATGAAATGGACGTATCGCCGTTTCCTGATCAGGCCAACTATATCCGGGTAGCGACCATCACCGATCAGTACATCCGCAACAATTATGTGAACTGGAACCAAAGCCTCAACCTGGATCCGCGTGCACGCTGGTTCAATGCCAAAACCGGCCTCAAAAGCTACCTGAAAACCCTGGCTTTTCAGTCTTCCTGGCGCATCAACCGCAAGGTGCAGGACAACAACCAATTGCTGAGTTGGAATCCCCTTTCCCTCAACCTGAACGATACCAATCTGGTGGCGGCCAGCGCCAACAGCCGCAACGTTTTTTTCATCAACCGCGCCAGTCCGAAATGGGAAATCCAGGTGGGCAATACCGATACGCGCAGCAAATTGGTACAAACCACTGGTTCTGAAAGCCGCTTCTTACATGAATATTTCGTACAAGGGCGCTGGAATTTGAACAAGGTACTCAGCCTGCGGCTAAACGTAACCCGAGGTACGCGCAGCGCCGACTCTGAACGCTTCAACAACAAGGATTACCGCCTGCAATTCCAGAAATGGGAACCACAACTGACCTGGCAACCCGCGGCCAATTTTCGCGGCATTTTTCAATACCGATACCAGACCGATCAAAATACCCTGGAGCAAACCCCAACCGGAGCTACCCAGCATGATTTGAGCGCCGATTTTACATATTCCAAAGCGGCGAAATCTGCCCTGCGCGCCAAAATCTCCTGGGTAGACGTGGATTTTCGTGGGGTAGCCAATTCTCCTACCGGATTTGCTATCTTGAATGGACTACAACCCGGTACAAACTGGCTCTGGAACCTGAGCCTGGATCGACAAATTTCGCGCAATTTGCAGTTGCGGTTCAGCTACGAGGGGCGCAAAACTGGCGACGCCAAGGCCGTACATGTTGGTAGGGTGCAGGTTGGAGCGGTATTTTGAACCAGCAAACCATGATGGCGAGGAAGACTTGCGCCAGCGGGGTAAGTTTTGAGCGCTTGAGCCAAAAGATGCAGAAGAACAAGGCGATTGTGCGGATTGCCAGAAAATTACTCAATCGGATCCGTGCAGTTTTGCTGCATAACAAGTCTTAGAGCATGTCTAAAAATTTTATTCTGCCAATCAGGCTATACGGTTTAGCAT
>NZ_JBBAKG010000106.1:0-8873 GCF_040403615.1 Haliscomenobacter sp.
ACGGTTTTTAATAAAGACAGCAGAGAACAGCTCACCGGCATTGGGTTGGAAGTATACCAGCAACAAAACGATCGCATTGAATCCTTACTGACCAAGCGAACATTCGGACACGGGATTATTCTTTCTACACTCAATTGGGATTTCAATCACCGATTGGTCATTACTAAGCCTGGTTTTCATAGCATGGAAGTAATCCTTACTAGGGAGGAAATGAAAGGATTGAAGTTGTTGAAAAAAGAATTTGAACTGGCCCCAGATGTATCTGTTCATTCTATTGTTTTGCCCATGATGCCTGATGAGATACAGGATGAACGGTTAGAAAATGTTTTATCTGATTTTGCCCCAGCAATTATCATCCCTACGGATACCGTGATTGAACGCACCAGTGCCAATAGAGACAAACCCAGGGTGATTGTGATTTATGAAGTCTTGCAAAATTCAGTTATTCGTCAAGAACCAAACGAGGCTGCAACATTGCTGTTGTCGGTCCCAAAAGGGAGTCGGCTCGAGTTATTGGAGAAAACCAATGCACTGTGGTACAAAGTACGTTTTCGCGATTTTGTTGGGTTTTTACCTACGCGGATGTTGCGCCCTTAGAAATGAGCCATTGCATAAATAAAAACCTACACAGATCATGCAGTAAGTTGAACTTCAAGATCATTCCCTTTGATTTCATGGATCACACCTTTATTTTTGTTATGAATTTTTTTTACACGATAGAACACTGTAAATTTTACTTCTTCGGGGGAAGCAAGCGCTTCCCCCAGTTTTTTCTGAATATTCATTCGTTGAAACTATTTCTTTCCGAATCTTTTTGATACAGTAAGTTAATTTGCAAGCCGCTTGTGGTGCGAGCGGCTTTTTTGTGTCCAATTCCGAACAATTAAAAACATCTAAAATGTAGTCTTAAATGTGGATTCGTGTAGTGGGCCGTAATGAAATTCATATTCGTTTTATTTATACGCAACCGAGCTATTTTTGTATCTAATAATGAAGCAAGACAGATCAATCAAGTTTGCATCTGACTTCAAAGATAAATCAAACCCCAGTTTCAAAGATAAAGTGACTACAATCGACAGGGGCTGCGTGGTCAACTCATTTTTTTTATTTTCTCAGCTACAGCCATCAATAGAACCACGAACACGACACTGTAACCTTTGCTGTCAAGTTTACACAAGTTTTCCATCATGTTATGCATGAATTCATTCTTGTCCAAGCCAGATTCTCATGAATTTGGTTTGGCTGGAGTATTGTATCGGCAAATTTTTTAGTTAAATTCTTATAATTGAAATGTAAATATATTGCTGTTTTTTATGTAGTTTGATTGAATAAAAAATGTAAGCAATAGGTTTATCGTACACCGCTCAATACATTCAATTAAAATATAATCTACATTTGGCTTAATTGTAGAAATTGATACATAAGTACCAGTCTTCAAGGATTATTTCTTCCCTGTGTTACACTAGACACTAAATGCGCCGTACTCAATCACGATAGAACTATGTGTTCAAGTGTGTAACTGTGGGTTGCCTTAAAATTTGGGCAACTCACCTTTCTAATCAAAGCGTTTTTACCATTATATTTTTTCCAAGTCTTTCGTCGTAGATCGTATCACAAGTGCTTTCTGAAAAGCTAAATTTCAAGCCTTGCTCAGCGCAAGGCTTTCTTTACTTTTTATGTAGTCTTTTTTGAACCATTATGTAGTTCTGAGTAATTTCTGCGTTGACTTTATTTACTCGTATGAGATCGTTTTAACTTTGATTGCCATCGTTTTTGCAACCGGAATTAGTATGAAAAACATGAAAAAGAAATCTATCTTCTCTCAGAAAATCTTATTGGCACTTTGCCTATTTGTGCTTCTGGCATCGTGCCAAAATTTGAGGAAAGAACACAATGCCAGGGTTCAAATTTACCAGCGGGCCATGGATTACAATGATTATGCTTCTGCGGCTAATGCGTTGCTCCAAATGCTAAGCTCTGGAGCAAATATAGAAACCAGGCAGTGGCAAGACAGTCTGGCCTATGTGTACATCAAAATGGGCAATTACGTAGCCTGTGAAGCTTTGTGTACCGAGCTGGTTGACCAGGATTCGTTCAGAACTGAAACCATGGAGATGCTGGCTCTCAGTCAGCGCAACCAAAATAAACTCATCGAGGCCGCGCAAACCTACCAGCGATTGGTGCCAAAATCGAAAAACGTTCACCATTGTTATATTCTGGCTCAAGTGCAGTTTGAATTGAATCGGTTTTCTGAGGCACTCTCCACTGTACAAATGGCCATGCAACTTCCCCTGCGGCCAGATGATTGGGTAGAGGTATACATCAATGACAATCAAGTTCAGCGTGTACCTATCGAGGCCGCCTTGGCTCAACTGAAAGGGCAAGTCCTGCAAGCCTTGAATCCCGTCAAAAACCATCTACTGGTCAAAGAAGCTTACGAGTTGGCACTAGCAGTATCTCCCGATTTTTGGATGGTAAAACAAAATTTGGCCAGCTTTGAACAGTAAGTCTGCTGAACAGAAGTGTTTTTATTTCTGCGCCTGCACGCTTGGCATTAAAAATGTGGCAGGCGCTACTGATTTAATGTAGTCAAATGGCCTTCAATGGATAATTGTTGGTAATTTCTACCAGTGGCTGTAATATTGTGCATCGGAAGTGGGAAGTAAATAAAAGTACGCAAAACTTCAGGAACAGGTAAGATTCCTGTAAATCCGCTCCCACAGGAGCATAAAACGACCACCCCAAAAGTAAAAGTGATTATGATTCATATGGCGAGTTGTCTTCTTGGGGGGAGGCAGCTCTTTTTTTTGCTATTACCAGACTGCATGTTGTTGTATTTCTCTGCTTGTACTAGAAAAAATGCCTCAACAAAAAAAGGTGAAGAGTTAGGCACTCTTCACCAAAATCAATATCTCACAAAAAAAAAATACATCTTATCTACAGGGTATTTTCGATTAAAAACTTCGCAACACCTTATATGTGGCTGGGAAAAGTTGGATGCGTTGGTCGCTGGGGGAAAGTCCCGAGTCGACTGATTGAAGAATTTTGCACACAAAATTTTCTATCCCTGTCCAAATCCGATGCAATTTTAAGCAAGAAAATTCACTTCGAAAAGGTTGAAGCACAATGTTAAACCCTACCACATTTCCTGATAAATTTTCACATGAAAGGATCATTAAGCTACATTTTAAATGTAGTATTTTTCCGAAATAAAAACATCCGCGCTGAATATTGAGTATCTTGTGTAAATTTGATGCCACTTAAAGCACGAAAAACAGTGTTCTGTTCCCAATTTTCACCTGATCCATCAAACATTTTCACTTACCCTTTGTTTGAGTTAGGATTGAAAACTTACGCATGTTTGTTAACTCATCTGAATCTTAACTAATCATCTTTCTTATTTTCCCAACGGTTCTGAATCTTATTTGCTAAGGATTGAAAAAAATCGCATGGATTTTCTACTTACCCTTCATTTCAGGTGGGTTGTATTTCTAGTGTGCATGTCAGTCAAAATGAGCGCATCATCAAATGGTTCCAATATATTATTGGATGCAACTGATGACCACCCGCAGGAGTGTGTGGGCACACGTATACCAGAGGAGCACGATCAGAAGCATCCCTTAGCCTTTTGCGCTTGTCGCTTTTTGGTGAAGATGGATCATCAGTTGTTTCCAGTAGCGGACACCGGTCAATCAACATTTTCGGAGCGCCCGCCACAATTCACTTCTGTACCCCTTCAAATAATGCTGAGAACGAAGGTCAATCCCGCGGATAAACGCCTGTTTTTGCGCAGGCAAAATGTAGCACCAATGCCTCATCACCGCTGCAATGGCCCGGCAGAATGTATGATGCATCGCGAGTTGAGCTTTGCGTTTAGGGTAAGCATTTATCAATTGTTGGTGTTTTGGCTTCCAGGAGGACTAATCGCTGCAGGACTGGTTGCTTATGGATTCCGCAGGTTTCGAACCGAACTATTCCGGCGAGAGTTCAATTTTCGACGGGAAATAGTAGGGGATCTGCACGACAACCTGAGCAGTAGGCTCTACGCCCTGCGCATATTGTCCAGCCAAGTGGCCAACCCAGCGGCATCGGCAGAAAAGCAACAGGAGCGAACGACCCGCCTGAGCGAATTGGCATTGGACTGCATGCAAGTCATCGGCAACATCATTTGGTCATTTGATCCAAACCACAACAGTTTAGATACGCTGGTTGCCAAAGTCAATAACTTTACCGAAAAAGCCATCAGTCCCCTGGTTCCGGTTGAGTTGAATATGCTTAACCCTAAAAAAATGCAGACCAAGGTCATTCGGCCTCAAACCAATCACCTGTTGTTGATGATTTTTCAGGAGTTGTTGACCAATATCATCAAGCATACGGAATCGATAAAAATCCGCATCGACATTTACAGCAAGGAAGACCAACTGGTGGTCAATATTCAAAATTATTTTGAAAAACCACCCACTACCACGCTGACCAAGCCCCAGGATGCAGATGAGCATTATGGGTTGGACAACCTTTCAAGCCGACTGCTAAAAATCAGAGGAGAGTTGGATTTCAATCAAACCTCCAATGCGCAGTATTTTTACTTGATGATTCCCATGAAAACTTAGCAACGCAAGAAAATTAACTTCCCGATTTTGGGTTTTGAATAAGAAGTCGAACGGTTCATTTCAAGTGAGCTTCCTATTCAAAAGCGGCTAAAAAAATCGGGAAGTAATTTTTTGCGGCATACTCAATAGATTATTTCCACTGCAAACCAATACAACAACACACCTATGTTTAACATTGCCATTATCGAAGATTGTCCAGTTCTCCGCAAAGAATTTTCGGAGTATTTCACGGAGTCGGAAAAGATTGACTGCGTGTTGGCGGTTGATACCGTCGAAAAATTTGTCAAGTACCACCGCGATTTTTTGAAGATCGACCTGGTACTATTGGACATCATCCTTTACGACAAATCAGGAATAGATGGGATTCCCCTGATCCGCCAACGCATTCCAGAGTCAAAAATCATTATTTTCTCGGTGTTGGATGACGAAGAAGCACTTCTCCAGGCTTTAAGCTATGGCGTAACCGGATTTTTGAACAAAAACATCAGTCCGGCAGAATTGGAAACAAAGCTTGTCTACGCGCTGGAAAACGATGAAACGCCGCTGAGCCCGGTTGCAACCCGGCATTTGGTCAATTACTTTCAACCTACGGCAATTACCTCTCAATGGGATCTTAGCCCACAGGAACACAGCATCATGCGCATGATCGCCGATGGGATGAGTTATCAGGCCATTGCTGATTTATTGTCGCTGAGTATCAATGGTGTACGCTACCACGTCAAAAACATCTACAAACAACTTGGGATCAACAGCCGCCAGCAGCTCAAGAGTATTCTAAACCAGAGGAAAAGCCAGGAAAATTAACCACGGTCAATTCATCAGAACCATACTTCCACCCACTTCCCCTTTTTCACTACTGGATATGTGCCAGGCTGAACCACCAATGCCTCCAATTGGAGCGCCAGGGTAAGGTCAGCTTCGGCGATCCAGGTATCGTTTACTTGAAACCAGTCGTTGCTGAAATGCTTTTCCCAGGTAGCTGCTGAGATGTTTGCCCGCAACAAACGCAATAGCAGCTTATGTCGGTTATGGTCAAAATGGAACTGACCCACTGTGTGAGCACAAGAGCAGGTTCGGGCTGACCCAGTGACTTTGGCCACTACATATACCCTGCAAATACCATGGCCACTACATTTCTTTCCCGGATCACCAAAGACCACCTCTGCGTCTATGGTTGTAATGTTGTTGTAAAGATAGTTGACTTTGTGGTCGAATAATTGATGGACGGTCGTGGTCATAATTGAAAGTTGGAATTGTGTTCTTTTGAGTTAAATCACTTTAAAATAGAAGTTTAAGCTAAGGTAAAAGCGCGCATTCGTATCCAATAATATTTAGTTTTTAATTCATACGCACTGCATTTCACGTGTAGTATGAACAAAAAAAATACGTACAGTAATTATTTTCATGTAAAATACATTCAACATGTAGTTGGTCTCACAAATAGACCAACGCGAAATAACTTAGGTGTACTCCTTATATTTTTACATTGAAAAATTAACATATGTAAAAATGGTTTTTATTCTAATTGGGGTTGAAATTTTAACTTTGGCTTTTCTTACTCGAAGCATGCAACTTAAGCATGTAAACTTCATCAATCAATTTAGAGGGCAAATTGCAGCGGAACTGCAACGAAACCTGGATAGCCGTTTGCACGAAATTAAAGCCATTATAGACCAGCAAAACAATCCGAATCTGCCCAAGGGCAGGCTTAAACCGCTGACTACAAATTTGAAAGCACTCACAGAAAGCTCTATTCTGGCATCCCACAGCCTATTGTGGTCCTTGAATCCATGCAATAATACCTTGAATGATTTGGTAATCAAGTTGATGGATTTTTGTGTTGCCAACATGGTTTTTCGCGCACCTTTGCAAGTTAACGCTTGCTTGACCGACCAGTCGCTAAAGGAAACAATGAATCCTATGAATGCCAACTTACTCTTGGTAACGGTACAGGAAATCCTTCTTTTCATGCAGCAACATACCGAATCTGAACAAATCAAGATCGCGATTCAACTCAAGAAACGACAGCTTGAAATTGGCATATACAATGCTTATGCCCTCGTGCCGCCCACCAAATTGCCCCCATTGGCAAGTGATCCCACCGTTCGAGAAATGCTTGAAATCGATAAAAGAGCAAAACGCTTCAATGCGTTTGGTGGTTCCTTTTTGTATGCTGAAGACTTGGAAGGGCAATCTTGCCAGATGTACATTTCTTTGCGGTGAGCAGTTGATGCTTGCTGAGTGGAGTTTAAAATAAAAGGTGTAAGCCCTGTCTTTCCTTGCTGTAAAAAAAAGTTGTACAGATGGATCAACAAGAAACACAGACGAGGACTTACACATTGAAAATTCCCAAAACCGAATTAAAATTAACTCCAAATAAATCCCATTAATACAATCCCATTGAAAAACAACTGGTTAATAGTACAAATATATAGGGATAGTGTAAAAAAAGTCCTACTACAAATTTAAACCAGGCAAGGCTACATTTCTTAAAGGCCAGATTGCATAAAACATGTTCATACCGTTATTGTACGGTGTTTTTCCTACATGTATTTTTGGTTGCCGGTCTTATAAATGTAGTGTCTTTCCAATTGTCTACAAAGACTATGTACTCCTCGAGCTTTTGCGTTTCTTTATCAAAAGTTATTGAAAAACGTGTTACATACAGTGTTTCACCTGTAGAAAATAGATAACAGTATTTCAAGTACTGCCTACTCCCAAAATAGGCGATTCATTGTTTGAATTGCTTCTGTAAAGTCTATAAAGGTCGTTTTTTTTATAAGATTACAATTTGTAGCCGCTCTTCGAAATTAGCTCGAAAGCGGCTTTTTTTTGTCAAAATCCGATTAAGAGATTATTTATCATTAATACATTATCATTGGGATTAATGTACCCTTTTTGTGTTGCGGTTTTTTTAGCTTTCATTTAGTACTATTTCCATGGCAAATACCTGGCTGTTTCAACGAATTCCAACAGAATTCAAGGCTGATTTTCAATACGCTTTAGCAATTTATAACGTTCGGGTGCTATTGGTAGCAGCGATTTGGACTACCATCAACCACTTGGGCTTTTTATGGGTAGACTGGCAACGGTACCAGGAAGGATTGTTTGAACAAGTTCCTGCTTACCGCTGGCTTTTTTACAGCAATACATCGTGGTGGCCAATTTTAATTATCCCCATCAATTTGGCCTACAACTGGCTCCGTATCAAAAATAGAAACTATCCCCTTCAACAATTGGTTTGGAAAATAGACTTGACAGTGTTCTTTCACGCCATCAGTGTTGCAATCCGAATTGTTTTGTTGGGAAAACATCCCCTTGCAGAAGTATACCATACCTATTTACTGTTGTTGTTTATGGTTTATCTTTTTCGCATGGACATTCGGAGGCGCATTCTCCTGATTTCTATTCCGATGTGTATAATTTTATTGAATTACTTAATCAATTTTCAGGATTCAAAACTCACCACGGTATTCATTTATTATTTCTCTTCCGCATTTTTTGTGCTTACGATTTCCAGCATTTTTTATGATACAGTGATCAAACAGTTGTTGGTCGAAAAAGAACTGGAGCAGCAAATGGTTCAATTAAAGGAGCAAGCCGATGTTATTGAAGCACAAAAATCAAGGATCAGCGATGAATTGGAAATGTCCAGACGCCAGCTCACTTCTACTGCCCTGATTATGGCGGAAAAACAACATTCAGTTGATTTACTAAAAACCGAAGTCTCCAGTTTGGATGAAACTGCCCCAATATCAGGGCTTGCGAAAAAAAAACTCCTTAAAATCATTGATCAAGCTGCCAATGTGGAAGATGAATGGGTATTTTTCCGGCAACAATTCGAACTGCTGGAACCTTCCTTTTTCAAGAATATCCTGCACGATTTTCCTGCACTTACTCAGACTGACTTGAAGATATTGAGCCTGATCAGGATGAACGTCGACTCCAAGGAAATTGCCACTATTCTCAGAATCTCTATGCAAAGCACTCATAGCGCCAGGTACCGCCTGCGCAAGCGCCTGGGGTTGTTGGAAGAGGAGAGTTTGGAAAACTTTGTATTGACCTACCTGAGCTGAAACAAAACAACTCCGCGTTTTATGTGCGGGTACGTCTCTCAGGGCTAAAAGTAAGTTGGAGCTAAAAAAAAGAGCCGTTTCCATACCGGAAACGACCCACAAATTATTGAAACATTAGCATTTTATCCCAACAAATAGATTTTTGTACTTCATTTATTAGGATTTATTTTTTGTCACTTTTATTCAG
>NZ_JBBAKG010000106.1:8973-16764 GCF_040403615.1 Haliscomenobacter sp.
AAATAGATTTTTGTACTTCATTTATTAGGATTTATTTTTTGTCACTTTTATTCAGATGCCTGGGACGAGTAATTGGCCTCAATAGGGAATTGACGCAATAGTTTAGCCTTTCTTACGGACTTGTCCACCCTGATTTTGACAACCTGGCTGTAGATGAAATGCTCGTAGAAATCCACCATTTTTACCCGGTAAAAATACTGTTTGCCTAAAACAGGTTTTTGATCCACAAAAACATAGGATTGCAATTCGTTCTTTGGTTTTCCACCACATATCTTGCCGATAGCTCTAAAATCGGAATGGGCGGTAGCGCGCTCAATACTGAAGTAGGCATAATGGCTGGCGCTCGTAGCCCATTCAAGTAAAATACTTTGGTCTTTTTCGCAAAAATTAGCCTCAATTTGCTCATGAGCAACAGATTTGGCAGCAGTAACAGCGTTAAGGTCTTTCTCGGGTTGATCCAATACAACATCATCAATGACCACCCAACTGTCCACAAAGTCGCTGTTTTGAGTATTCATGGTAGCTTGAATTTTGATAAAAACAGGAGCGCCTAAAGCAGGAGTGAAAGTAGGGCAAACCTGCTTTATGCCTGCCGAATTGTGGTTGGAAGAATTCATAAACGACTCCAACAAGTACCAGGGGCCGACTTGAGAAGCTGCCCAATAAACATCAAATGCAATGGATAACGCAGGGCTGGTTTCTCCTGAATGGTAGTTGATACACTTGTAGGTAAACCCAAATGTTGCGGGCTGTCCGTTGGAAATGCCCAGCGCCGAAGTTGTATTCAGGCTGACCGAATGGAATTTGTTTACATTTCCCAGTGCCGCCGGGTTGTTGGGCGTGATTGGTTGGCTACCCAGAATTGGGGTGGCTGAAATTTGTACCAAACCACCACTAAGTTTCCACTTTTCGCAGGTTTGGCCACTGCAACCATTGAATTCCTGTACGTAAGTGATCTGACTAAAAATAATGCTGGAGCAACTGCAAAACAGCAGCAGCAGGATGTAGTTATTAAACTTTTTCATAGTATGATTTGTTAGTATTTTGTAAATTTGTAGTTTTCTTTGCAATGATCTGGCCTTTTGTCGAGATTGTGAGAAATCAACAATAGATGTTTAATAGACAACCCCTGATTGTTGTAAATATCACGGGTTTTTTACATAAATCATGTAGTGTATTGAAAACCAAATTGGCAAATATTGGTGAAAATTGTGTAGGCAATTGAAAAGTATAATCACTCGTATAAAAAGCATAATTTAGTTTAACTGCTGTTAACTACAATTGTCAATGACGAACAATTGGTTGAACCGGCAAATTCCACAAGAATTTCAAGCTGGATTCCAGAAGATGATCTTGCAGGAAAATGTCTTTTTGATTTTGTTGGGTGCTGCAATCGGTGGGCTGGCGCACCTGGCCTATCATTGGATAGATTGGCAACATTACCAGCAAGGGCTGTTTGAACGCGAACCCAGCTACCGCTGGCTATTTTACAGCAATGCAGTGTGGTGGTTACTGTACGGTACCCCCATCCATTTTTTGCGCAATTGGTCGCGGATAAAGCAAGGCGATTACCCCTTGCCACAATTGCAGTGGAGAGTAGACGTCATTATACTGGCGTACGGTGTGAACATCCTATCCAGGATTGCCTTTATCGCCCAGACCTCCGTTTTGCAGGCATTTGCCAACTATTTGCTGCTCTTGTTTGTCTTTAGTCATCTTTATGTGGATAGTAAGCGTCGGGTGCTGCTTGTCTTTGGAATCATGCTGTTGACCGCGGTTTTAATCAATATCCAACCCACATCAATGCAATCCGGAAAATTGGTGGCAACCGTTTATTGTATCATTGTAGCCATCTTTGTGTTCGTTTTTTCCAATACTTGGTTTGATAGAGTAATCAAACAGTTTTTGTTAGAAAAAGAGCTGGAGCAGCAAGCCGATGTGTTGAGTCGACAAAACCAGCTCATTGAAGCACAAAAATCAAGGATCAGCGATGAATTGGAAATGTCCAAACGCCAACTGACTTCGAGTGCCCTGATGCTGGCGCAAAAACAGAATGTAAACAATCTACTAAAAACGGAAGTACTCGGTTTGGATGAAACTGCCCCCTTATCAGGGCTTGCCAAGCAAAATTTCCTTAAAATTCTTGACCAGACAATCAATGAAGAAGATGATTGGGCATACTTTCAGGAACAATTCGCACGGGTCGAACCTTTCTTTCTCAAAAGTATCCTGACTGAATTTCCTTCACTTACCCCCATGGATTTGAAAATATTGACGCTGACCAGGATGAACCTCGGCTCCAGAGAAATGGCCGATATCCTCAAAATCTCTCTCCAAAGCACCAATACCGCAAGGTACCGCCTGCGCAAGCGCTTGGCGTTGACGGAAGAGGTGAGTTTGGAAAGCTTTGTGCTGACATTCGTAAGCTGAAAGGAAAAGACAATGTGTTTTTTTAACGTACAGTCTTGATTTATAGCGGGTTTACCATTTCATCGTGCCTGAGTCCCAAATCAAGCCCTTCACCTTAAAATTGGCATGATGCGTTACTCCTTTACTGTAATGCGCATTGATCGTGATTTTTTGGGCAGTCTTGAGTCTTTGAATAAATCGATTGGCATCAATAATAAAGATCGTATTCTTGTTGCCATCGTCGGCAGGCCTGAACTGGAAAGGCACAGGATTCTCGTGGTCAAACTGGACGAGCAACGACAATTCCCCAACTGTACTGGATAAAAAATCACATCCAAGGCTGCACAACATCACTTCATTGAGCCCCGCACTGCCTTGAATCCAGATGCTCATCGATGCAGATGGATAGGCACCTTTTAAATGGGCAATGGAATGACAAACCGCATAGTCTTTTCGGATAGTCATGCGGTCTTTGCGTTTCAGGTAGTACCAGTTGGCAATCTTGGGTTCTGAAGTTTCATCATCCGAACCGCTACTCATCATTGTATTTGTGGAAACGGGTGCCGAGATTTTTTGATCGGCAAAACCAAATGCAACCAGCAGCATTCCAAGTAAAAGGAGGGTAAACAGTGCAACTATTAATAATGTAATTTTTTTGTACCCAAAGTGGAGGGATTTCTATCCTGAACCAGCATTGTAATAAAGTCAGGAGCAGAGGTATTTTTATCTTTAAATGTCAGCATTAGTAGAAGATTTTTTGCACTGGAAATTAGCCATCTTTTTTTCACATCATCTACGCATTAGAAAAAAAGCAGCATAGCTACATGGTTTGGTTTTGTTGTCGTAAAAAAGTGCAGTAACTGTATGGGATACTAAGGGGCTTGATTTTATTGTTGCAATGCAATATTTTACGCAGCTTCGCTGCTCATGTTTAATTTAACCACGACGTACACGACGAGCACGACGATTAAGCGCTCCGCGCTGGATAACGACGCTTTGCGTCGTGTTGTGGCGGTAGCCATTCGTCGTGCTCGTCGGGTACGTCGTGGTTACAAAAAAGAGCAGCGAAGCTGCGAAAAATTCGGGGCATTACTTTCCACAGCTCGCTGCTATTGCACACTTTTCGTCGTTTTACGTCGCGCATTTAGCGCAGCCAAATGAATCGTCGGCCGTCGTGGTTATAAAAACGATTGGGCGAAAGCCCAATTCAAAAAAAATCTAAACTGGAACCCCTGCACGCAAACCAACTAACATTTTTCATGTAGTTTTCTGTTTAATTACATGTAGCAATCGCCAAATGAAAGCCAGGCCCATCTTTTTGGTATGATTTTCCTATAACAGGAAATCAAAATTGATGCCAATGAAGACAAGGGTATTGAGCCAGGCTTTTAGCTTACTGGTCTTGCTGCTTTGCAACAATGTTGGGCTTTTTGCAAAAGCACCTGTTGCACAAAATGTGCTCGCTGGCCAAACCCATGCCACGTACCAGGCTGTACCTGTACTGCTGGCCAACGACTTCTCTGTCGATACTCTGGCTTGTTTTGACCTCAATTATGTGCTGAACAACCCGAAGACCATCGGCTATAAAGGGGCTACCCTTTCTCCCAAAGCAGCCATCACAGAGGCGCAGACCATCCCTGGCGCAGAAGCCCCAAAATGGGCAGAAGACAACATCCTGAACCTGGGCTACCCTGGGTTTCCATACAACTGCCATACTACCCTGCAGTGGAGCGACAAAGTGTTGTACTACGGTTGTGATTCGATCAGGGCCACTGGTATTTATGCCCGCATTTACCGCCAATGGGTAGCCACCGATTGCAATGGCCTGCGCTCCAGCGTGGTGCAGGTGATTCCATTTGCTCGGCCAGCGCTGGCCTTGGCCGAGCCCTGCGGTGTACAAACTCCTTTCTCAATCAACCCGGATCTGAAATTTCGCGGAGCTGGGGATTGTGGCAAAAATGCTGCCCCTGCTGCCCCCAACTACGACTGGGTGGTGCAGTACAACTCCTGCACCCCCGACAAGAACCTGATCAAAAAGGCCGACGTGATGCCTGCTTTCCGCAGTTATTTCAACAACCCAGCCAATCCACGGAACGTTTACCTGGATGAAGCAGCTTGCAACTATGCGGTACACATCAAAGACACCGAGTTTCCGACTTGTGGGGGTCGTGGCTTGAAAATCAGCCGCGAGATTTTTGTATTCGACTGGTGCGCAGGAGGCGCTATCGATACTCTGCGCGTTCTGATCAAAATTGGCGACAATCAGGGCCCCAGGCTGATTGGGCCTGCTTACTTTAACGGAGTGTCCAATAACAATCCTAGGCAGCTTCCCGTTTTGAATATCTCCACCGGGCCAATGGATTGTACTGCGGCATTGCTGATCAGCGCTGCGGGCATCAGGAGTGCTTTTGGGTATACCCTTGCCGACAACTGTGCATTGGGCAACCTTTCTTTAAGCCTCAAATCGAAAGAACGATACAGGATGGGCATCCCAGTGACTGCCCCGGATTGGGTAAAAACAGAATACGCTATCCTCAATGGCAGGATGATTGGCATCCCCATTGGCTACCACCGCCTGATCATCGAAGCTACCGATGCTTGCAACAACGCGATGCGGGATTCCTTCGAGTTTGAGGTACTGGACAAGGTGGCACCCGTGATGAAGTGTGACCCGCAACTCAATCTTTCCTTGAGCAACGGCAACGGTTATTCCGCCGGTTATGCCCGTGTCAGCGCCCTGGAGCTGGATGCAGGCTCCTGGGACAACTGTAAATTGGCCTGGATCAAAGCCCGCCGCAGTGTTGCTGCAGCAAGCGCGGCAACTTTTATTGCCCAGGGCTACGACACCAACCACAACGGAACACTGGACGCCGCAGTGGGCAAAGACAACAACGCAGATGGCGATTTCGAAGACGATGGCGAATTTTTGCAAGGGGTATACGACGGCATCGACAACAATGGCGACGGAGATTTTAGCGATTTTGGCGAAACTTTTGTGTGGGCAAATGGCAACCTGATGACGCCCCTGGCCAACGTTGTGGAAGTATTTTGCAGCGATTTGACCGAAAATGTGTCCGTTGAATTGTGGGGCGAAGACAGCAGCGGCAACCGCAGTTTTTGCCACAATGGTTTACGGATCGAAGACAAGATCCTCCCTGCTTGCACTGCACCTCAGGACCTCACGGTTGATTGCGATGCGCAGTGCCTGAGCACAATTGACAACCCGCAAGCTGCTGCATTGTGCTTTGGTGAGGCAACCATTACCTCTGGCAACGACTGTGCGCCGCTCGATACGCTCTACACCATAAAAAAGGAGCTGAAGTGTGGCGCGGGTACGATCACCCGGAACTGGACGCTGACCAGGCAAACTGCCCGGGGACCCATCACCGTTTTTTGTGCGCAAAAAATCACCGTTCGGGCCATTCACCAGTACGATATTACTTTCCCTAAGGATGTGATCACCGACTGCAATAGCCAGATCATCGATACCTTTTTTGTGGCCCGAAAATTGTTTGACGAGGTACCAACCATCGCGGAAACAGTGGATGATCGCGACACCATCACGCTGAATGAAAGATCTTGCGACATCCTGTCTGTCAGCGTCTCAGACAAACGATTTGATGCGGCACAGGGAGAATGTTTTCAGGTTTTTCGAACCTTTACCGTCACCAATTGGTGCACTTACGATGACCGTTGTGGTGATCCTGTTGAAGGAAGAGGAAGCTTTAAAATTCCGCGTGATGCTTTTGGAAAGCCCGGACAGGTTCGATTTTCGGTACTGGTGCGCGATGCCAACCGCGACTCGGATGAAGAATTTTACCTCTCAAGGGACCAAATTGCCAACAATGCCGATGACCAACGCATTTATCCCAAGATTTGCAACGTCAGTGGAGAATACTACCACACGTTTGTATACACTCAGCTCATTAAGGTGTATGACGACGAAAGTCCGATGGTAACGGGCCAACCCGCCAAATTCTGCATCCGTGAAGGCGGAAATTGTACTGCCGATGTAAAAATGATCGTTACGGGCAAAGACCGCTGCTCCAGCAAGCTTACCCTGGAAAAAAACTTGCTGATGATCGCACCTCAGCAAACCCGGGATGCAAGTCTAATGCTGCGTTACAATCCCAGCACATGGAACGTACTTGACCTTGGTCAGGGTAGTTTTGAAATCAACGCGCTGGCTTTGCCCCAAGGCAAATATGACCTGATTGCCGTGCTGCGCGACGATTGTGGCAACCTGAGCTTGCCTACCCGCATCCCTTTTAGCATTGAAGATTGCCGAGGGCCGGCTCCCATCTGTCTCAGTGGCTTATCGCTTGATTTGTTGCCAGATGGCGCCGGATCGGGACAGCTCACGCTGGCCGCTGCCGATTTTGTGGCTTCCAGGGTATTCGACTGCAACGGCCAGGGGCCTGAAACAGAAAATGGCCTGAAACTGGTGACTAAATACTCCATCAACCGGGAAAAGGAAACCGCCCGCCCCGATCAAAGCTCGATTGTCTTTACCTGTGCAGACCTGGAATCGGGCTTCATTGTGCTGGAGCTCCATGCCTGGGATGAAGCGGGCAACCACGATTTTTGCCTGACTTTTGTAGAAATATACGACAAACGCCAGGTTTGTCCGGCTTCGGGATCCTCCCAAAATACCCTGACCATCAATGGCCTGGTACTTACCGAAGGCGGGGTGCAACTGCCAGGGGTATTGCTCCACCTGAGCGGCCAGGCTTCGATGACTTGTATTTCGCCAACGGAGGGGGCTTTTGCTTTCAACAACTTGGGCAAAGGAAACGACTATACCATTACGCCATTTTTGGACAAAAACCACCTGAGTGGAGTGACTACTTTTGACCTCTTGCTGATCCAAAAACACATCCTGGGCTTACAAATGTTGAGCTCGCCTTACAAGCTCATTGCGGCCGATGCCAACAATTCCAGGTCGATTACTACCCTTGATCTGATTCAGCTGCGCAAATTGATCCTGAACATCGATCCCGCTTTTCAAAACAATACGTCCTGGCGATTTGTGAGCGCCGCTTATCGATTTCCCAATCCGGCCAATCCCTGGGCAACAACTTTCCCCGAAAGCATCAGCTTGAATAACCTGCCGGGCAATGCCAGTGCCAATTTCATGGCCATCAAAGTCGGGGATGTCAATGGCAGTGCTGCCTCCAATTGATCGAACCACCCTGTCTTTACTACATTTTTAATGTATGATCTATTCTATAGATGTAGTGTGTTGCGTCTTTTAAATGCATAGAATACAAATAAAGTGATGTGCTGTATCTTTGTTTAAAGAATTAAGATGTTATTTAATTGAAATTCAAACACATGAAATTCAAACACATGAAATTCAAATACACAACTCCATCACAACTC
>NZ_JBBAKG010000106.1:16864-20107 GCF_040403615.1 Haliscomenobacter sp.
CACAACTCCATCACAACTCACTTGTATCCATATTGGTATGGCTGCTGGTGGTTTACCTGGTTATTTCAAATCTACTTGTGAGGTAAAAGGTGGAAATAAAATTAAATTTTTAGCACAAGATGCTCCTTTGTTTTTAAAAAAAAACTACATGAAATTTCGCTCTATAGAATTCAAAATGTAGTGCATTCCTCTTTGTCCTCCAATAGTTAATAGTTTGTGTTTTTTGTGATTCCTTCGCATTTCGAAAGAGTTAGTGCCCTTTAGGTAAAAGGGGCATATTCAAGTTTTTTGAGGTTTTTGTTTGGCTAACTTTTCATATCCCATTATTCACTAACTTTTTATCATAACTTATGAAAAAATTGTTCTTTACTAACTGGATTACCAAATCGGCGAGCATGGGCTTGCTGGTATTGGCTACATGGTTGTTTGGTTCCAATTTGGCTGTAGCACAATCTTGCAGTTGTAGCAATGTTACAGTCACTCTGGATCAGAACTGCCAATTTGCACTTAACCCTAACCTCGTATCTGACGGCGTCAGTTGCCTCTCAGGTTACGTACGCGTTATGGACAACATCGGCAATGACAACGTCATCAATTGCGCTGGTGTATGGACGTATGGCTTGTTTACAAGCTCTGCAGCAGATGCAACTGTAATCTGCTGGGGCAAAGTAACTGCCGAAGACAAGACTGCACCGCGGTTGTTCAGCACCAATTTCCTTACCCTCGACACCTTGGCTTGTTTCGACGTAAATTACGTTTTGAACAACCGCCTGACGATTGGTAATGTAGGTACAACGGCCTCTCCGATGGCTGCCGCTACCAGTCCCCAGACCATTTTGTATGCGGAAGGGCCTAATGCACCCAACACTGCGCCTGACAACATCAAGAACCTGGGTTACCCCAACTTTCAAGACAACTGCTTCAGCTGTGGTTGCCGCACTACCCTGAAGTGGAGCGACAAAGTGGTTTACTACTCCTGCGCAGACCTGAAAACGAATGGCAACGTCTATGCACGGATCTACCGCGAATGGGTAGCTACCGATTGCAATGGCATGCGCTCTAGCGTGGTACAGGTGATTCCATTCAAACGTCCTGCTGTGGTATTGGCTGATCAGTGTGTTGGAATACCAGCACCTTTCTCTATCGACAATGAACTGAAGTTCCGTGGTAATGGCACATGTGGCACTGATGCTAATGCAGCTGCTCCAGGTTACGATTGGGTAGTACAGTACACTTCTTGTACGCCCGACAAGAGCTTGATCAAGAAAGTAGACGTAATGCCTTCTTTCCGCAGCTACTTCTACAACAGCACCACCAAGCGTGACATCTACCTGGATGAAGCAGAATGCAACTATTCTGTACAAATCAAGGATACCGAGTTTCCTACTTGTGGCGGCAAAGGTTTGAAGATCAGCCGCGAGATTTTTGTATTTGATTGGTGTGCTGGTGGCGTTATCGACACCCTGCGCGTACTGATCAAAATCACCGACGACAAGGCGCCAACGCTGACTGCTCCTGCATTTGTAAACGGTGCACCTTACCGGAATCCAGCTCAACTTCCAGTGGTGGAAATCTCAACTGGACCAATGGATTGCACGGCTGCGATCCCAACTTCAGTAGCGGGCATCAAAAAGACCTTTGGTTACACCATTGCGGACAATTGCTCATTGGGCAACGTAACCGTAAGCGTAAAAACTCAGGATCGCTACGTGAAGGGCATCCTGGTTGCTAGTAATGTATGGGATAAGGTGGATTACGCAATCATGAATGGTACCATGATCGGGTTGCCAACAGGTTCTCACCGTTTGATCATCGACATGTCGGATGGTTGTTACAACGCAAAACGCGACTCTTTCGAATTTTTCGTGTATGACGGTATTGCACCTGTAATGAAGTGTGACGATCAGTTGAACGTATCCCTGAGCAATGGCAATGGCTACACCGCTGGTTATGCACAAGTAACGGTAGAAGACCTGAACGAGGGTTCATGGGACAACTGCAAACTGGCCTGGATCAAGGCACGCCGTAATGTACCTGCTGCCTTGGCAGCAAGCTTCATTGCGAAGGGTTATGACAGCAACAACAACGGCACATTGGACGCTGCCAAAGGCAACGACATCAACGCAGATGGGGATTACAACGACACCGTCAATGGTGTAGATGAAACGCTGCAAGCTGGCGCTGACGGTATCGACATCAACGGCGACGGCGACTTCAAAGACTTCGGCGAAACATTCGTACTGAAAGGCGGCAAGTTGATGACTCCGCTGACCGACGTAGTAGAGTTCTTCTGCGGCGACGTAGCTGCAAATGTTACTGTAGAATTGTGGGGTTCAGACAACGCTTACGGGTACAATGGCAACATTGAAGGCAACCGCAGCTACTGCTGGGAAGAAATCCAGATTGAAGACAAGGTAGCACCTACTTGTGTTGCTCCTTTTGACATCACGGTAGATTGCGATGAGAAGTGCCTGGAGAAAATCGACAACAAAGCGGTATCTGCACTTTGCTTCGGTGATGTAGAAATCACTTCTGGCAACGATTGTGCTGCGATGGACACGGCTTATACGGTTGTGAAGACCCTGAAGTGTGGTTACGGAACCATCGTCCGCAACTGGGCATTGACCAAGCAAACGGCGAAAGGCCCCATCAAGATCAACTGCGCGCAGACGATCACCGTACGTGCGATCCACCAATACGACATCAAGTTCCCTAAAGATGCATCTGCTGATTGTAATACTCCAATCATTGATACAGTGGTCACGGATGAATTGTCTTGCGACATCTTGTCTGTAAACGTAACCGACAAGCGTTATGACGCTTCTGACAATGAGTGCTACAAGATCTTCCGTACTTACTCCGTAATCAACTGGTGTACTTACGACGACCGTTGTGGTGACCCACTTCAGCAAACCAACGTCTCGGTCATCGAACGTGGCTCTTTTGGCAATTACGGCAAAGCACCACTTTATGTATTGGTACGTGATGCCAACCGTGACTTGAACGAAGAATTCTACGTTTCTAAGGATTTGATTCCTAACAACGCTGATGACATCCGCATCACTCCTCCTTTCTGCCAAATAGCAGGTGAGTACATCCACAGCTTCATCTATACCCAGATCATTAAAGTATACGACGATACTCGTCCAGTTGTAACTGGCGCTACAGCTAAATTCTGTATCCGCGATGGTGGCGATTGCTTGGCCAACCTGAAAATGGTGATCAACGGCAAAGACAACTGTT
>NZ_JBBAKG010000107.1:0-19646 GCF_040403615.1 Haliscomenobacter sp.
GATGACACGGATCTGGCGGATCTATGTGGATTTTGCTTCGCCCGCGGCAAGTTAATTTTTCTGCGTTACTAAAAATGAATAAATTGCATAAAAAACAGTAAAATGGTTAAGTTGCAACGCAAATCTACCCATTGGGGGATTGACCTTCCCGACGATCTGGTGCTGACCACTACGGCAGAGCTATCGGAAGAGGCTTTTGAGCAGCTTTGCGCCAATAACCGCGACCTGCGCATCGAGCGCGAAGCGGATGGAAAAGTAACAATTATGGCTCCGGTACATTTTGACTCTGGTTTTTTTGAAGGTGAGGCATTTGGCGAATTGCGTCTTTTTGTAAAAGAAAGCAGAATCGGTGGTCGCGCACTAGGCCCATCCACTGGGTTTAAACTACCCGATGGCTCCACCAAATCACCGGATGCCGCCTGGATCAGCGCCGAAAAACTGGCCAATCTGCCGGTGGAAGAACGCAAAAAATTTGCCGCCGTTGTACCCGACTTTGTGATCGAAATCCGCTCGGATAGCGACAAGCTCAAGCCCTTGAAGCAAAAAATGGAAGAAAGCTGGATCGCCAATGGTGTACGCCTCGCTTGGCTGATCGACCCCGTAAAGCAAAAAGCCTACATTTATCGACAGGATGGAAGTATAGAAGTAGTGCCGAATTTTGATGGAAAATTGAGTGGCGAAGATGTACTGGTAGGTTTTGAACTGGATTTGGGATTGTTGAAGGGGTAGAAAATGAGATAGTATAAAAACTTAAATTGATGGATTGCGCTCAATCATTAGATGCTCAATGTTTTTAATTTTACTGCAATTTAAAACGTTTATCTTTTCAATGATACAATAAATTACCAACACAGATAATGAACCATCAGAAGCCCCACACCGTTTCCCGAATTCACTATCTTTGCACTTGTGAAAAACTTACAGACACTACTCGACGCATACCAGCAAGACCGCCGCACGGCTAGCATTATACAGGAACTCAAAAACGAAGCCCCGGCAAGGGTCAAGTTACTGGAATTGGTGGGCGCCCAACTCGCCTTTGTCATCCATGGGGTATACCAGCAACACCCCGCCAATCACCTCATTGTAGCCGACAACAAAGAAGAAGCCGCCTATTGGCAAAACGACCTCGCGGCACTTTTCGGCCAAAAGCCGGTGCATTTTTTTCCAGATTCTTTCAAGCAACCGCTGCGTTTTGAGGAGTTGAACCAAACCAACGTCCTGGAGCGCACCGAAACCATCAACGCCGTCAGCAATGCTTCACGGGGGCAAATCATTGTGACCTACCCGGAGGCGCTGTTTGAGCGCGTGGTCTCGCCCGAGGTATTGAGCAAATCCCGCATTGAAATCGCCAAGGGGGAAAAACTCGACCCCGAATTTTTGATGCAGGTGCTAATCGAATATAAATTTACCCGCGAAGAGTTTGTGTTTGAACCCGGGCAATTCTCTTTGCGCGGAGGCATCATCGACATTTTTTCATTTGGCAACGACCTGCCGTATCGCGTCGAGCTGTTTGACGATGAGGTGGAAAGTATCCGTACTTTCAATCCCTTGACCCAGCTTTCTTCTCAAAACATCAGCAAGGTGTCGATTGTGCCCAACATCAATACACGTTTTTCACAAGCCGACAAAGTGTCGCTGTTTAGGGTGCTCAAAGAGGATACAGTCATTTGGATTCGCGATTTTCAGGTATTGATCGATCGCTTGCAGCGTTGCTTTGAAGATGCGGAAAAATTTGCCAAAACCATTTCCATTCTGGATGAAGGCGAACTGGCCGAGGTGTTTCGCGACCGCGCTTTTTTGTACCCCGGAGACGTAGTCGAAGACGTGCGCCGACACGACATCCTCCTGCTGTCCAATGCGCCGCAACCCCTCGAAAGCACGGCGCAAATCCAATACGGCGGTAAGCCCCAACCGAGTTTCAACCGCAACTTCGATTTGCTGATCGAAAACCTGCACGCCAACACCGCTGCGGGATTGACCAACTACCTCTTTACCGAAAACCCCAAGCAAGTCGAGCGTTTTTATACCATTTTTGAAGACTTGCGGGCAAAAGTAGAATTCTTCCCCATCGTGCAAGGCCTCCACGAAGGTTTTGTGGATGCAGCCTTAAAGGTCGTTTGTTTCACCGATCACCAGGTTTTTGAAAGGTTTCACCGCTACAAACTCCGGCAGGGCTACTCCAAAGAACAAGCCCTCAACCTGCGCTTGTTGAAAGACCTGCAACCCGGCGATTTTGTGACCCACATCGACCATGGCATCGGTCAATTCAAAGGCTTGCAAACCATCAACGTCAATGGCCACGTACAGGAATGTGTGCGACTGGTGTACAAAAACAACGACCTGCTGTACGTCAGCATCAACTCCCTGCACAAGATTGCCAAATACGTGGGCAAAGAAGGTACGCCCCCGCAACTGAACAAACTCGGCTCGGACGCCTGGCGCAACCTCAAGGCCAAGACCAAAAAGAAAGTCAAGGACATTGCAGGTGAACTGATCAAACTGTACGCCCAGCGCAAAGCCTCACCGGGTTTTGCTTTTTCGCCCGACAATTACATGCAGATCGAACTGGAATCCTCGTTCATTTACGAAGACACCCCCGATCAGCTCCAGGCTACGATTGATACCAAAGCGGACATGGTCAAGCCCTACCCCATGGATCGCCTGATTTGTGGCGACGTGGGTTTTGGCAAAACGGAAGTAGCCATTCGGGCAGCGTTCAAGGCGATTTTGGATGGCAAGCAGGTGGCCGTTTTGGTGCCAACGACCATCCTTGCGCTGCAACACGCCAAAACTTTTGGGGATCGCCTCAAGGAGTTTTCGGCTACCGTGGATTATGTGAACCGTTTTCGCACCACCGCGGAGAAAAAACAGATTTTCCAAAAACTCAGTGAAGGCAAAATTGACCTGATCATCGGTACACAGGCCTTGCTCAATCAGGAAGTAAAATTCAAAGATCTGGGCTTGCTGATCATTGATGAGGAACAAAAATTTGGGGTAGCCTCCAAGGAAAAACTGCGCAATTTCAAGGTCAATGTCGATACACTCACGCTGACTGCCACGCCGATCCCGCGTACTTTGCAGTTTTCGTTGATGGCAGCGCGCGACCTTTCCATCATCCGCACACCACCACCCAACCGTCAGCCCATTCACACCGAAGTGCGCATTTTCAGCGAAGAGATCATCAAGGAGGCGATTTATTACGAGGTGAATCGCGGAGGACAGGTGTTTTTTGTACACAATCGGGTCAAAAACCTGGCGGAGGTAGAAATGATGATTCGCCGCCTTTGCCCGGATGTGGAGGTGGCCTCTGCGCACGGCCAAATGGAATCCGACAAACTTGAAAAAACCCTAGTCGACTTCATCGACAAGCAATACGATGTGCTGGTGTGTACCAACATCATCGAAACGGGTCTGGACATTTCCAACGCCAATACCATGCTGATCAACAATGCCCACCAGTTTGGCATGAGTGACCTGCACCAATTGCGGGGCCGCGTAGGCCGCAGCAACAAGAAAGCATATTGCTACCTGTTTAGCCCACCGATGTCGACCCTCACCAGCGACGCCCGCAAACGCCTGAAAACACTTGAGGAATTCTCTGACCTGGGTAGCGGCTTTCACATTGCCATGCGCGACCTCGACATCCGGGGAGCGGGCAACCTGTTGGGTGCAGAGCAAAGTGGCTTTATTGTGGACATTGGCTACGAAACCTACCAGAAAATCCTGGAAGAAGCCATCATCGAGCTGAAAGAAACGGATTTCAAGGACGTGTTTGCCGAAGAACTGGAAAAAACGCCCCGTCTATACGTACGCGACGTCACCATCGAGACGGACGTAGAAATGCTCATCCCCGAACGGTACGTGAACAGCATCCAGGAGCGCCTCAATCTCTACACCGAACTGGATCGCCTGGAAACCGAAGACCAGGTAGATGCCTTCAGCAGCAACCTCCGCGACCGTTTTGGCCGCATGCCAGCCGAGGTGAAAGAGCTCTTCGAAGGCCTGCGCCTACGCTGGATTTGCAAACGCCTGGGTTTTGATCGGGTGATTCTCAAAAACGAAAAGCTGCGCTGCTATTTTGTGGAAAATCCACAGTCTCCCTTTTATGAAAGCCCGATGTTCCACAAAGTATTGGCATTTGTAGGCTCAAAAGGAAAGGAGCACGGGCTGAGTTTCAAGCAATCCCACCAGCATTTTATTTTGGTGAAGGATGGGGTCGGAAGCTTGAAAGCGGCGCGAACGGTGCTGGGCGTGATTGGGGGGAATGTGGGGTGAGGGAATCTAGAGAAGACTTAAGCCATCTAGGCCGATTAACCTTTATTTTTGAAAGGTATCAAGGCTAGAAGAAATAATAGCAACATTTGTGTCCAGGGCTATTTTTTTCATCTTACCATTCCCCTTCTAATACGGAAAATTCAGTTTCGATGCAAAGCTTCAGTTCTTCAGCCTCGACATCGTCTATCTTTCCTGCAAATTCCAGAACTGCTGATTTATTCTCTTGCTGGGGTGTACTTATCTTTTTCATCAACTGCACATAATGGTAGAGTTGATTGAGCAATGAATAATCTTCAATTTTTTGAATATCCAACAAAAGTTGTTTCTGGATGGTCATTTATTGATTGTTTATTTTCAAAAATATACAAATTGATTGGAAGTTCCAAATAAATTTTTTGTTGCGTTGAAGTGTAGATTCCTTCTTTACAGAGACACACATTCAACATATTATGAGTTAATGCCCTAGTCAACTTTGAAGCTTTGCTTCCGTTCCTTTTGCTTTTTCCGCGTATTTCCTTATTCCAGCCTCAAAAAAATCCCGCAACGTAGCCCGCAATTCCGCTGGTTCGATCACTTCCACTTCATGCCCATAGCTGGCCAGTTTGCGGATCAATTCAATGGTAATGCATACCTGCAAGCGAACGACGATGCTGCCATCGGACTGCTCTTCCATCAATTGATACGGATGAAAAGGGCGGGACAAAAAATAACGCGCCTGTAAGGGTGAAAACAAGAGCGATACCTCTCTAACTTGAGTGACTGATTCGGTATGAATTCCATAAATGTGTTGAAAAAACTGGGTTGCTTCAAAATCAGGCTCAGGAAAAAAAGCTTGCAACAACTCCGGTTTGTTCATGATGCGATCGAGGGCAAAGGGCTTGAGGTAATCGTATTGCGCTGAATTGCCTACCACGTACCAGCGCTGGTCGTGTTGGCGGATGCAGAAAGGCTCCAGTTCGCAGGCTTTGGCCTCCACTTGTTGATACGATTGGTACAAAAAACGAACCTTACGGCGCTCTTCGATGGCGCGCAGCAAAACGGGCAAATGCTGGGTCCCGATGTTTTGCACGGGTTCAAAAAAAATGGATTTCGCGGCCGCCGTGCTGCGCACCCAACCATTCACGCCCTTCCGTATTTTTTCCACGGTACTGCGTAAATCACGAAAAACCTCCAGGTGCTCAAACTGTGCCAGGGTCTCTACCGCCACATGAAGGCGGTGTACGTCCTCCAGATTCAGGGCAATCTGTGCGGTAAGGTCAAAGGGATACTCGTAGCTGTAACCTTGGTGTTGTTTGTTCCAGATGATGGGGGCATCCAGGTCACTGCGCATGAAAGCAATATCGTTGTCGAGGGTGCGCCGGCTGATGTCGCAAGCCCGGCACAATTCCTCCGGGGATGCTGCGGCCCCTTTGCGCAGGGTCAACAATTCGTGGATGCGCCGGAAACGCGCCAACTGGTTTTTATTTTTGGACAAAGCAATTTTTTTTGAGGGAGTTTTTTTTGACGCAAATAGATTGCGTCGAGAGCACTCATCTTTGTGGCGTCAAAGTTAAAAAATTAAAATTTTCTACCCCTAAAACCAAACCCAATTTTGACCCTCTAGCCAGTCAGGAAGCCAATGCGGCTCACCTGGCTACGGCTGAGGTGAACCGGGATAACAGTTGGTGAAAATGGGGAAAGGATCAGCAATAAATGTAAGTACCATAAGATATAGCTTTGTCTATTTTTTAGTTATTCAAATTTTGCGGCGGCGGCTAATCTAAAAACAGACTGGAGGGTTTGTTTTTAGATCGGCTGCCGCTTTTTTTGTGGGCGGTCTTTAGATAAGCTAATAGACATTAAGTATATTTGGCAGATCTTGATTAGTGAAAGTTCTTCGCTTCAAGTCATTATCGCAGCTTAACCAAGACTACTATCGATGCAAATCATCCATAAAATTGATGACTTCCTCATAACCCTATTCCCAGAATTAGAAGAACACCTGAAAAAAATGGGGGGGGGTAATAATCTGATAATCAATTTATTAGAAGACTATTATTCTTTTAATGGTTTTAAGCCTAAAGTTAGCATTGAATCCGAGTGGGTAAAAATTGAAATAGACTCTACTGCAATAATTTCCCAAGAAGCAGACTATAGAAAAACGATTGCTTTATGTGAAAAAGGAAAATATCCTGAAGCCAAATTAATCCTGGGAAAACTTCTTGAAAAGAACCCTTCCAATTCTGAGTATCACCGAATCATGGGACAAATCCTATCTGATGAAGGCGATCAAGATGATGCAATCAATCACTTAATTGATGCTTTGCGTTGGGATTCTAAAAATAGTTGGGCATTGCTAATGATGGGAAATATTTTCGCGAAATTTAAGAATGATGTCCCTACTGCAATGAAATATTATGATCAGGCACTCATTGCTAACCCGAAAGACAACATCACGATAAACAACATCGGTGCCAACCTGATGCAGCAAGGTAAGCTAGATGAAGCAAAAAAATACTTTTGGGAAGCAGTAAAAATCAATGATCAATACCCAAATTCCCATTTTGCGCTAGGGATGATTGCAGAAATGGAAAACGATCTGCATTCAGCTTTTTTTAGCACTATCCAGGCAATTAAGTTGAACAAACAAAAAGATGTTCTTTATCAAAATTCAGTTAGACAAGCTTTTGATGTAGCGAAGAAAGTTTTGGCTACGGATGAGGGCAAAAAAATATTTCAAGAATACCTTCATAAACTAGAATTTGAAGGAGAAAAAGAAATCGACCTAATTCAAGATGCGACTATTCCTACCGCTGCAAAATTCGAATTTGCTGAAAATTACAATAGACCAAAACATGCCGTAAAATTTAAGCCAAACTATCCTGCTGTCGAGCATCTGATCATGCATGAGTTGGTGCATTTGGATTTTGTAATTGATGCAAGGAAAAGTGGATTAAATCAGCTTTTTATTTCTACCCAGGATCACAAATCAACGTTTATAAAAAAACTTGAACCCACGATCAAGAAATTTTCCAAAATGGGGATTTCTGAAAAAGCAATTGCCAACTATTGCTCAGAACTCTTTAATGGTCTGAATAGTCAGGTTTTCAATACGCCAATTGACCTTTTTATTGAAACTTTCCTGTACACCGAATATCCAGAACTAAGACCCTACCAATTCATCTCCCTCTATACTCTGCTTCAGGAAGGGATAAAAGCTGTAACGGATAAAAAAATCGTTGAGCTTTCGCCCAAAGAAATTTTATCAAAAAGTAAGGTATACAACTTGGTGAATGCACTTCAATTTAAAGAATTATTCGGACTTGATTTCATCAAGGACTACCAAGCCATGCCAAGTGAACTAAAGTTGGCAAACGATTTCTTTGCAGAGTATATGCAGTACAAAGAGGACAAAGAACCTGGCGAAGAATATGAGTTGGTTTTGCATTGGGCTGAAGACCTGAAATTAGAGGGTTATTTTGAATTGATAAGTGAACAAGCGTACCGAACAAAAAGGATAGATACTGACAGTTTACTTGCTTCGATTGAAAGAGACCCTTATGATTTGGAATCAAAAGACCCCTACAAGGAAAGGGAAATGGAGAAGTTTCAACAATCAGCACAAAGTACAGGCATCAATATGGCCATGGTCCTATTCATGGTGGATGCATTAGAATACTTTAGAGGAATGCCGCTTGAAGAAATCAAACGAATTGCCTTTGAAATAGCCATGCATGGAACCCAAGGCTTTAGAGTAGATAAGGACAACTATACCATAGGTTCAATGAAAGGGAAGACCTTTTCTGGTTCTCATATCTTGGCCTATTACTATGTAAGTTGGTCTTTGGCAATTCCAGAAATGGTTGCTCAATTGAATTTACCTTATGAGCAAGAATTCAAATTGGCCAAAACGATGTATAAACCTTAACAATGGTGACAGATATACAAGAGATAACAGAAGCATTGCTAAAGTTCAGAAATGAACGGGACTGGGAGCAGTTTCACAACCCTAAAGATCTTGCATTGGCCATCAGTATTGAGGCTGCCGAGCTTCTCGAACTTTTTCTTTGGAAAAACCCTGAAGAAGCCAATCAAGAAAAAATCAAAGCGGAATTGGCGGATGTCCTTTCATTTGCACTTCTACTGGCAGAAAAATATGAATTTGATGTCAAAGAGATAATCCTGAACAAAATCGCCCATAATGCTCAAAAGTATCCTGTTGAAAAAGCCAAAGGGAATGCAAAAAAATATGACGAATTATGATTACAAAGAATGCATTTGAAATCAAAAGATACGAATTCAATGCTGACCTATTGTACTCCATCAACAGCAATCACTATGTTAATGGCCTGTGGCCTTTGGTATACATCATAAGCAATGAAAGCACCAAAGAAGCTTATGTAGGGGAAACAACTGACGCCATTTCAAGAATGTCGAATCACCTGAAAAACGACATTAAAAGCAAACTAACCGCGATTCACCTTATCACCAGTGATAAATTCAATAAATCAGCTACTCTTGACATAGAATCTAATCTCATCAAATATCTTTCCGGCGATGGTCAGTTTAAACTATTGAACGCAAATATTGGCCTGGCAAATCATACCTACTACCAAAAAAGCGAAGTGTATTGGGATATTTTTCAGACCATTTGGAGGGAGCTCAGGCCAGAAGGAATTGCCAAGAAAACATTGGATCAAATTAACAATTCCGATCTGTTTAAATATTCTCCTTATAAATCCTTGACTCCGGAGCAAAAGATAAGCATCATAGAAATAATCAAGAGTTTGTTGGATGAACCCACAAAAAGTATTGTTGTGGAAGGGGGGGCGGGAACAGGAAAAACTATTTTAGCCATTTATCTCTTCAAAATACTGAGTTCGGATATAGCTGATTTTAATTTTAAGGAGTTTGGAAAAGAAGAAGCTGAGTTAATTGAACTTGTAAACAAACTCAAAACGGTTTATCCCAGCCCTAAAATGGCATTGGTCGTACCGATGTCTTCATTTCGAACTACGTTACAAAAAGTATTCAAAAACATCAGGGGCTTAAGTGCTAAAATGGTGATCGGCCCTGCTGAAGTTGCAAACAGTGAGTATGACATTTTAATAGTAGATGAGTCCCACCGACTAAGAAAAAGGGTGAACCTGGGTGCATATTTTGGTGCATTTGATAAAGCAAACGAAAAACTGGGACTGGATAAAATGAATACCAATGAGTTGGATTGGATAGTTGTACAAGGGAAAAAGAAAATCTTCTTTTATGATGAAAATCAATCCATTAAACCTTCCGATGTCGATAAGTCGGCATTCGAAAATTTAAAATCCAAGCAAGAAACAACGATTAAAACGCTAAAATCACAGTTTCGGGTAAAAGGAGGGAATGGTTATGTTGCTTATGTAGATCAACTTTTAAACTGCAGTTTTAAAAAAACCGACCCCATTTTCGAAGTTAAAGATTATGAATTTTTAATTTTTGAGTCTTTACAAGAAATGATTGAAAAGATCAAAAGTAGGGATGCTGAATTTGGATTGTCCCGACTTGTAGCTGGCTACTCCTGGGAGTGGGTCTCTAAAAATAAAGATGAACACGATATTTTAATTGATGGGATTAAGCTAAAATGGAATAGTGTTTCAATGGATTGGGTAAACTCAGAAAACTCCATTAATGAGGTAGGATGTATTCACACCACCCAAGGTTATGACCTGAATTTCACTGGTGTTATTTTTGGAAATGAAATATCCTACGATAAAGCCCAAAATCAAATCGTAATCAAAAAGGAAAATTACTTTGACACACTCGGTAAACAATCGATCAAAAACCCTGACGAGCTAAAAGCCTACATTATCAACATCTACAAGACCATAATGCTTAGAGGAATTAGAGGCACTTATGTCTATGTCTGTGATGAACACCTAAGAGCGTATTTAAAAGAGCGCATCAAGAACACAACTATCGAAAAAACAATAAAAATCTTGCCGCTGAATGAAGTAAAGCCTTATGTTAATTGTGTTCCCCTCTATGATTTATGGGCTGCAGCAGGCGCATTTAGTGATTCACAAACCGTTTCGGATTTTGAATGGATAGCTTTACCTGAACAATACCAAGCAAATAGTGATTATTTCGTTTGCAAAGTCCAGGGCGATTCCATGAACAAAAAAATTCCAAATAACTCCTGGTGTTTGTTCAAAAAAGACCCGGGGGGCTCAAGAGAAGGCAAGATAGTTTTGGTGGAGCACCACAACATCCACGATGTCGATTTTGGATCTGGCTATACTGTAAAAATGTACCATAGCGAAAAAGAAATAGACCAAGATGGACACTGGTCTCATCAATCAATTGTATTGAAGCCACTATCCGATCGGTCAGACTATTCAGATATTGTTTTGCATCAAGATGATTTGACCTCATTAAAAGTTGTTGGAGTTTTTGTTGCCGTTTTAGAGTAAGTCGGGACAACTCCCCCCAAATCACAACTCCTTCCTCAAACTCGCCTTGGGTACATTCAGTTGCTCGCGGTATTTTGCAACCGTGCGACGGGCAATGTTGTAGCCTTTTTCCTGAAGCAGTTGGGTGAGTTTATCGTCGGAGAGGGGCTTACGTTTGTCCTCCGCGCTGATGATTTCGGTGAGAATTTTCTTTACTTCCAGGGTTGACACCTCTTCCCCTTCACTGTTTTGGAGCGATTCCGAGAAAAATTCTTTCAACTTGCGCGTACCGTATTCGGTTTGCACGTATTTGCTGTTGGCTACCCGCGATACGGTAGACACATCGAGGTGGGTGCGATCGGCGATGTCCTGGAGGATCATCGGGCGGATCTTTTTGTCGTCGCCACTCAGGAAGTACTCGGTTTGGTAATCCATGATGGCAAACATCGTTTTGTACATCGTTTCGTGGCGCTGCCGAATCGCATCGATGAACCAGCGGGCAGATTCTATTTTTTGGCGAATAAACTGTACCGTTTCTTTTTGACTGCGGGTCAGTTTGCTGGTACGGCGCTGGTCATTGTAAGAGCGCAACATGTCCCGAAACGAATCACTGATGCGCAGGTCGGGGGCATTGCGCACGTTGAGGTTCAGCTCCAGTTCGCCATCGCGGTTCAGCACAATAAAATCGGGGACAATGTACTGACTGGAACGTTCCATCGATCCCGCAATGTAGCCACTGGCGGGTTTGGGATTGAGCTTCAGGATTTCGTGGATGGCGGCTTTGAGCTGCTTTTCGGTCAGGCTGAACTGCCGTTGCAGTTTTTCAAAATGCTTTTTGGAAAAAGCTTCAAATTGGCGATTAATGATTTTGCAGGCTACCTTGAGGGCAATGAGTTCCTCATCGTCCAGGTCTTCCCCTTGTTCGATGCGGATCAACAATTGGATATAAAGGCATTCCTGCAAGTCGCGTGCACCAATGCCCGGAGGATCCAGTCGCTGAATTTTTTTGAGGATGTCGACTATCTCTTTCTCCTCAATCATTAGGTTTTGGGAAAAAAGAAGGTCATCTGCAATGGCGTATGGCTCGCGGCGCAGGTAGCCATCCTCGTCTATACTGCCGATAATCTGGGTAGCAATGATGTGGTCTCGTTCCGTGCTGAGGTTGAGCAAGCTGATTTGTTGCTCCAGGTATTCATGAAAACTGTTCTCGATGGCAACGGGTACACTTTTGTCCTCTTCATCGGCTTGATAGCTTTCGCCGCGCTCCTTGTACGAGGCGGGATCGTCTTCCATGTAGCCATTGAGGTATTCATCGAGGTCGAAGTTGTCGTCACTGTACTGGGTTTCTTCCGATTCTACTTCGCTGTTGGTGGCGGCTTCTTCGGCACTGGCAGCATCGGTGCTGGCATCAAAGTCTACTTGCTCATCCGCGTATTCATCGTTGGATTCTTCCAGGGCGGGATTGACTTCCATTTCCTCCTTGATGCGTTGTTCGAGCAAAGCGGTAGGCACCTGCAACAGTTTCATGAGCTGAATCTGCTGAGGAGATAATTTTTGAAGTAAAAGCTGGCGTTGTCCTAAACTTGTTTTCACGGTAGATTACTGGCTGAAAAAATTCACACAATATCTTTAAATACGAAAAACTGGCGCAATGGTTGCACTGTTCAACAAAAATCATTCCAATTTTTCAAAATTAGTCGCTATTGCTAGAATTGTCAAGCGAATACGCTAAAAAATTATTGTAAAGGGTATTTTTCCAGGCACTTTCCTAACTCAAAATCGGGTTGATCCGACCAGGGATACAGCCCTTCAGTACCCAGTTTTTGCGCCAGGTAAACTTGCTCTGGTTGCCCGGGCGTTGGAATAAGCCAGGCAGGGCGCTGGGTTACCGCCAGATCCATCAGGGTGCTGTACCCGGAGCGGCAAACAACACAAGCACTTTGGGCAAAAAGGGCAGACAAGTCATCGGTGTCCAAATGGGGTGCAAGGTGGAGGTTTTGCTCCTGGGATTGAAAAAAAGGCGTCTCTGGTTTGCCTTGTACCAGAAAGAAGCGCTTCTGCGGGAACGCTTTCACTTGCTCCCGAATGTCGGCTTCCCAAATGCTGCGTTGGGGTTCGGGGCCTGAAATGACAAAAGCAGCATCGTATACCAGGGGCAAATCCAGCTTGTGCAGCCGCGACAAAGGACCAAGGTAACGGGTTTTGATTTTGGGAAATGGCGGATGACTCAAATCTCCGGCCAGGCCGGGCGCTTCTTCCCAGTCTGGCACCCAACATTCCTGAAAATATTTGGCAATTACATACTCGTGTCGCCATTGTGCCAAAAAACCGCCAAACCAATCCCCTACCGGCAAATGCAACTGATGGGTAATAAAGGCATTGAAAGCACCTGGGACAAAACAGCCATAGCGGTGGTCAGAAATTACCTGATCAAAACCATACCGCTGGTGCAGGCGCTTCACTGCCCGCTGCTCACGAGAAATGGCCAAAGCTATCTTGGGCAATTGCACCAACAGTGGCCAGTACAAATTGGTACGGGTATACCGCACCGCGTATTCTGGCAACTCGTGACTCGGCAATTCCGGAAAAGTAGCCCGCAGCAGCGCCAGTGCCCGCCCGCTGGAGGCCAGATGTACTTCATTCCCTTGCGCCAATTGGGCATGAATAAGCGGCACGCAGCGGGTAGCATGACCAAGCCCCCAATCAAGTGGGGTGACGAGGGTTTTTAAAGGTGGCATGGTTAGTGGTTTCACAAAACTGGATCAGTCAATTTTTGCATGGCCAAGGTACGGTGGGAATGAATAGATTTAAGATGATGTTTCTCATCTCTTATTTCAAGGCTTTTTCCAGTTGGGCTTCGATTTTGGAAAAGCCTTCTGGCCCTTCTCTGGCCAGAATGGTGCCATCGGGAGCGACGATTACGTACGTAGGGAAGATTGCATGATTGCTAAAGAAAACTTTCAAGGGTTCGGTTGTGTAGAGCTGATCCCAGGGCAACCCTTGTTCTAAGACTGCGGCCTTTAAGTTGTTGAGCGTTTTATCAATCTCGAAAGCAAGGCCGAGGATGGCGAAGTTTTTACTCCGGTATTTTTCGTGCAGCAACTTCAATTTGGGCATTTGAGCAATACAAGGCCCACACCAGCTTCCCCAAAGATCGATGAGCAGGAATTTGCCGCGGTAGCTACTGGTACTAACAATTTTATCCTTGAGATTGGGGTATTTCAAATCCGGCATTAGCGCTCCGGAAACGATGCCCCGGTATTTTTTAGGGGGTGTCTCTTCTATGATGAGGGTATCCACGTCTGGGGCAATGTATTTGATGTGGTAACTTTTTTGCGCAAGCTGGAAGGTATCCATTTTGGGTAAAAATGCACTTAAAGGATTGTTTTCAGCCAGGTTGAGGCCATTGGGTTTGATGAGCAAATCCATATTGTCAAACCGCTCAGGGGCATTGTTCAAGGCAAGATTGTAAACTTGATCGCCAATTTTGAAACTGCCTTTGTAAACCGTTCCAAAAGGGGAAATCCACATATCGTAACGCTCAGGAATGGTTTTAATGATCCATGAATTAAAAGCATGGATCATTACGTTGCTGCTTTTCCACTGGATCTTTCCCTGATCAAAGCTTTGGTAATTCAAGGTGCTGTACTGCTGCTGATTGTCCTCTTTGCGGGCAAGCGGAAAGCGGACAACAAAATCGTTGGAGAGATCGTAGTTGTTGTCGCTGTCAATGATGATCACTTTGTCTGACTTGTCATACCCTACTACCATTAAGTTGAAGTACTTGAGCTTGCGGATCAGGCTATCAGCCCTAGCTTCATTGTTTTTAAAGGTTTTCCTGATGTCTTCCTTTATTTTTTGTTGATCAGGATAAATGAATAGGGCTACCCCATAATCTTTTAAATAAGTCGGAATTCCTTGTAGTTTTTTAGCAAGGCTATCGGTGCTAGGAAGGTAATTGGGTTCAAAATTCCATAATGAAAAGTAATGGTGCAAACCAATTTCCGGAAAGGTGTGCACCACAATCGTTTTGGATTGACTCCATAAACATACCTGTGCTGTGAGCAACAGCACGAACAAAGATACATTCTTCATCGCTGGAAAATTTTGAGCTAAACTTTTGAAATCTAATCTTTAATGGAAGCGAAAAGCTTTGTACAGGTAATGCAAAACTGGCAATTAGGTTACAGCAGCGTAGGAAGTTTTTTACTGGCCCATCATGCCAACTCCGCCAACTCCATCCACCTCATTTCTTTCTCCTCAATCTGTCCGCTCAATTGATTGATTTCCACCGATAATTTTTTGATGTCTTCCGGTTTCAGGTCAGTGCGGTTGAACTGGTCGGCCACTTGGGCTTTTTTCTCTTCCAGTTTCTGGATTTCCTTTTCGATGCGGTTCATTTCCTTGCGTTGGTCAAAGCTGAGTCCGGGTTTGCTGTCCTTTTGCTCATCCTTGGCTTTTTGCTGCTCGGCCTTGTCCTGGCGGCGTTGTTCGCGCTCTTTTTCGCGCTGGATTTCGCGGTATTCGCTGTAATCGCCGTTGAAGTCGCGGATTTGGCCGTTGCCTTCAAATACGAAGAGGTGCTCCACCACTTTGTCCATGAAGTAGCGGTCGTGCGTCACAATGATCACGCAACCAGGAAATTCAAGCAGGAAGTCTTCCAGAATGTTGAGGGTCAGGATATCGAGGTCGTTGGTGGGCTCATCCAGGATCAGGAAGTTGGGGTTGCGCATCAGGATCATCAACAAAAACAGGCGGCGGCGCTCGCCCCCGCTCAATTGCGATACAAACACCAGTTGCTGTTTGCGGCTAAACAGGAAGCGTTCCAACAACTGGGCCGCGCTGAGTTTGAGCCCCTTATCCAGAGGGATGTATTCGGCGATGTCTTGTACAGCATCGATGACGCGTTTGTCTTCACTGAGTTGGATGCCATCCTGGGTGTAGTAACCAAAAAGGGTATTGTCGCCCTGCACTACCTTGCCGGTATCGGGGCGAATTTCACCAGTAAGTATCTTGAGAAAGGTCGTTTTGCCCACGCCGTTGGGGCCTACGATGCCCACCCTCTCGAAGGGACGAAACTTGTAGTTCATGCCCTCTACGATCTTGAGGCCGCCAAAGGTTTTGCCGACATTATGTAGTTCCAGCACCTTTTTGCCCATGCGCTGGCCCTTGATGTCGATTTTCATTTCTTTATCGACCGTGGCACCGGATACCTTGTCATTGAGTTCGGTGTACGAATCTACGCGAGATTTGGCTTTGGTACTGCGGGCTTTGGGTTGGCGGCGCACCCAATCCAGTTCTTTCTTGAGCAGTTTGCGGTCTTTTTCGAGCTCGATGTTTTCGTTTTCGGCGCGCGCTTCTTTTTTCTCCAAAAAATCGGAGTAATTGCCGCTGTATTTGTACACCTGCCCTTGATCGAGTTCTACGATCTGGTCGCAAACCCGCTCCAGAAAGTAACGGTCGTGCGTGACCATCAAAATCGTCAGGTTGGTTTGCCCGAGGTATTCCTCCAGCCATTCAATCATGTCGAGGTCCAGGTGGTTGGTGGGCTCATCGAGGATCAAAAAATCAGGATCGGCCAGGATCATGCGCACCAGGGCGAGGCGTTTTTTTTGTCCACCCGAAAGGGTACGAACAGGCTGGGCGTAATTGGTGATCCGAAACCGGGTGAGCAATTCCTTCAGCTTGGAGTCGAGATCCCAGGCTTTGAGGTCGTCCATTTGGGTCATGGCCGCTTGCAGGAGGGTCTCGTTGTCGCTTTGCAGCAAGGCTTCTTCGTAAGCTTTGATGGCCTTGAAAGCAGGATTATCAGCATCCAGCGCCGCTTCGATGATGGTGTGATTGGGATTGAACTCTGGATCTTGAAACAAAAAGCCTACCCGGGCATCGCGGTGCATGATCATGCGGGCTTGCTCGCCTTCGGATTTTTCGAGTCCCGCTACTACTTTGAGCAAAGTGGATTTACCAGAGCCGTTTTTGGCCACGAGTCCCACTTTCTGATTTTTGTTGACTTGCAGATTGATGTTTTGGAACAGAACTTTTTCCCCGTAGGTCTTGGTCACGTTTTCCAGCGTCAGGTAATTCACGGCGGTGCAGATTTTAGGGGGCGAAGATAGGAAAAAAATGGGGGAGTTCATTGGCTTGTATGGATGGGCTAAAACTTGTATTTTTGAACCAGAACAAATTTAACGATGACTACACAAACATTAATTGAGCAATTTATTGAAATAAATCCCCAGGTAATGATGGGTAAGCCCGTGATCAAAAATACCCGGATTATCGTGGAATTGATTTTGGAGAAATTGGCCATTGGAGAGTCATTTGAGGGGATTTTGGAAGAACACCCGAGGTTGGAGAAGGAGGGGATTTATGCGGCTTTGGCGTTTGCGGCGTTTTCATTGAGGGGGGAAATGTTGATACCTACCGCCGCATGAAATTTCTTGCTAACGAAGGTGTGGATAAAAGTTTAGTCACTTTGTTGAATACTCCCCAAAAAAGTCATGCGTTTCAAGCAGCCTGTGCAAAAAACAGGCCAGTTTCGTAGAAATACAATTTTGGTATTTTTATCATGCGTTTACTAAAATTACCCGGAAAATGACATGGAAAATGGCTTGCCCCTTCCACTGTGCAACAATTTCCCCCTCCGGATCATTTCAATACCATGAATCCTGCTATACTTACTTCCCTGCGCACCCGGTATGCTCAAATCCGCCAGCAATCCGTGCAAATTTGTGCGCCCCTCGCCACCGAAGATTATGTGGTGCAGCCCATTGCCGACGTGAGTCCGCCGAAATGGCACCTGGGACATACCACCTGGTTTTTTGAAAACTTCCTGCTGATTCCTTACCTGCCGGGATATCAAGTCTTCAATCCAGCCTACCCTTATTTTTTCAACAGCTATTACGAAAGCCAGGGGCCACGCATTCACCGCAGCAACCGAGGCAACATGACCCGTCCTTCGGTAGAAGACATTTATAGCTTTCGAGCGTATGTAGACCAGCACCTACTGGAATTGATTCCGATTTTGGAGCAAAGCGAAGCACCAAATGCGGCGGAAGCGCTGTTTACCCTCGAAGTTGGCCTTCAACACGAACAACAGCACCAGGAATTGCTGGTAACCGACATCAAGTACATCCTGGGCAACAATCCGCTTTTTCCAGTTTATACTTCGGCTCAAGATCTTGCGCCTACTGCTCCTCCTCGTGCTGCGGAATGGATCGAAATGGCCGCAGGCTTGTACCCGATCGGCCACGCAGGCGAAGGTTTTTGTTGGGACAACGAGCTGAGCGCTCATCAAGTCTACCTCCAGGAGTACGCCATTCAAGATCGGCTGATCACCAATGGCGAATACCTGGAATTTATGCAGGCGGGTGGCTACGAAAATTACGACCACTGGCTGGCCGAGGGCTGGGATTGGGCCAAACAACTCGAAAGCAAATCGCCCCTATACTGGTATCAGCAAGAGGGACAATGGTTCAACTATACTTTGCAGGGTTTGCGCCCCGTTGACCCCCACGAACCCGTCACCCATGTCAGCTATTTTGAAGCCGATGCTTTTGCCCGCTGGAAAGGCTTGCGCCTGCCCACCGAGCAGGAATGGGAGGCCGCTTGCACGATCACAGAATCAGCAATCAAAGGAAATTTCCTAGAACAAAAAAACTGGCATCCCCGTGGCATCGGCTACTCCAACGATACGCAGTTTTTAGGCGATGCCTGGGAATGGACGGCGAGTGCCTATTTGCCCTACCCCAATTACCCCCGTTTCAAAGGCGCATTGGGCGAATACAATGGCAAATTTATGGTCAACCAGATGGTATTGCGGGGTGGATCGGTGGCTACACCCCAATCACACATCCGCTCGACTTACCGCAATTTTTTCCAAACCGACAAGCGCTGGCAATTCACGGGCATCCGTTTGGCCCGTTAAACAAAGTCAACATGATTGTTCCTGAAACCACTACAAAGTTGTCTGCCTTTGCCCAGGATGTGCAAAACGGCTTGAGCAGCCAACCGAAATTCTTGCAGTCCAAGTACTTCTACGATGCAGAAGGGGATCGGCTTTTTCAAAAAATCATGGACTTGCCGGAGTACTACCTGACCCGCTGCGAAGCCGAAATTCTACAAACCCATGCCGTAGACTTGGCGGCGTTGCTGCGAAATCAGCCTTTTGATCTGGTGGAATTGGGGGCCGGTGATGGCCTGAAAACCCGCGTCCTGTTGGCCCATTTTCAGGAAAAACAGTTGCAGTACCGCTATTTTCCAGTAGACATTTCGCGCAACATCCTCGATCATTTGGAGGAAACCTTGCAGCAACGCTGGCCGGATTTATCCGTTTTTCCGCTGGAAGGCGATTATTTTTCAGCCTTAAAAAAAATGCCTGCATCGGAAGCAAACGTTCGCAAAGTGGTGCTGTTTTTGGGTTCCACCATCGGCAACATGACGATGGCCGATGCCGAAAGTTTCCTACAGCAATTGCGGGCACAACTCGCTCCTGGAGACCTGATTCTGGTAGGTTTTGACCTGAAAAAAAATCCCGAATTGATCCTTGCGGCCTACAACGACTCCGCCAAAGTAACCCGCGATTTCAACCTCAACCTCCTCCACCGCATCAACCGCGAATTGGGCGGCAATTTTCAGCCAGAAAATTTTCAGCACTGGCCACTGTACCAACCCATTACGGGGCATACCAAAAGTTACCTGATCAGTAAGATAGATCAGGAGGTGTACATCGAAGCGTTGAACCTTACCGTAAAATTTGCAGCCTGGGAAGCCATCGATATGGAACTTTCCAAAAAGTACGATTTTGCAGAAATTGAACACCTGGCAACCCTTGCGGGACTCAAAGTGTTGACGTATTTTAAAGACCGAAAGGAATATTTTACCGATGCCTTATTTATGGTTTAGTATGACGCAAAAAATTACTTCCCGATTTTTTTAGAGGCTTTTGAATAGGAAGCTCAC
>NZ_JBBAKG010000108.1:0-18994 GCF_040403615.1 Haliscomenobacter sp.
AAATGCTAATTTTTTCAACAGTATAGAGCTGATAGATGCGACAACTTTTGATTTACCCCCGCTTGTACAAGTCTGGGAACATTGTACCAGCGTTGCGTCTTGGAAATTAAAGGGTAAGACTTGGCCTAGCGGATAAAGGAGGGAATACTTGCACTAGCGGAGGATAGCGTAATCACTCTTCAGTACTACCTTGCTTCAATAGTTCCAGCACATATTGCGCTTCAACCCCCATCATTTCTGCGATATTTGATACAGGAAGCTGCATGACATCGTGAAGATAGTAAATCAATCTGTTGAGGCGTTGGTGTTCCTCTTCCTCGCGTTGCAAGGCTTCTTCCTCGCGCTGTAAGGCTGCTGTTGCACGTTGACGTTCCTCTTCCTCACGTTGAAGTGCCTCTTCTGCACGTTGGCGTTCCTCTTCTGCGCGTTGGCGTTCTCTGGCGGTACGCTGCCGCTCTTCAGCCAGAAGCCTGTCTGACTGGGTTTTTACCTCTGCTATTATTTTTTCGTAAGTACTCATCGCCGCTTTGTTTAGTGTTTTGGGTAATATCTCTATAAACTCCCGAACCTGTGCTGGTGCAAGTTCGGTGTTTTTCACAAAATACACAAGCAGGACTTGAAAGAAGTCCTCGGGGCTTCCTTCCTCATCCAGGCCAATAAATATTTGTTGTGGATGCTGTATAATAAAGTCTGGTTCTCGGATGTACTTCATCATAAACAAGGCATTGACCAGTAAACTTTTGCCTAAAGCCAAAATCACTTCATCACCCAGGGCATTCACATGGGTAAGGTGATAGTCGAATCGTGGTAGATAGCGCAGCAGGCTTTCAGGAATGGATTTGCCAAAATACTTGGATAAATCGCGGACTTTCCAGCGCTTCTTGCCCTGATAGATGATAATGGGTATGATGGGTGACAGCTTCTTTTTTTGTTTCAATTGCTCTTCCATACCATCCAAGATGTAGCGCAAAAGTTGAAGATGCGGATGGGTCGGCACTTCGCTCTTGTGTTCAAAAAGCAAGCAAATGCTGCATGCCAAATCTTGCCTTTTAAATGGTAATTCAAAGATCAAATCAGAAAAATACTCTTGTAGTGTCTTTGATACATAAGAACCATTGACTCGGGTCAGCTTACTGGTATCCAATTCCGCAACTAACTCTGCTGGCAGCATTTTCTGCACATAATCCAGCGCGATTTCCAACCGACCAAAAGTGGCCTTGAAAAATTCATCATGCGGCTTGGCTGGCTTTTTAGGCATTTCTATTTTTTGTGTAAAAATATAAAAAGTGCCATTAAGAATAAAAATAAAAATAAATGTTTTTTTATTTTCCCCGCTAGCCCCAGTCTTCCCAAGCCAACCAAAAACATTACGCTACCGATGCAAGCGGTCAAACCTCATCTATCATCTTGTAACCGCCCGTTTCAACGGGTGGCTAGGCATGACCTCCCCTCACATCTATCATCTTTCCAGCGCGCGCATCCGTGCTTAATTTGGTTTGATGTGCGCTCTGGAATGATGATAGATGAAATTCCCCGTTGATCCTTACCCCCTCGTTGAAACGAAGGGTTACAAGATGCTAGATGTCATTGTGCGGTAAATATGCTACTCTTCCCAAAAACCCTCAGCCCCAAGTACACCAAAACAAGCAATGTCACCCCGGCCATCACCCAAATCGGCTCCATCGCATTGTCCGCCACCAAATGCCCCACTTTATTCAGCGCCTGCCAAATGTTGTTTAGCCCCAAAAAGCAAGTTACCCCCACAATGAACAAGGTGAAAAAGTTGGACCAAAATCCATTCGCATAAGCTGCGCCCAACAGCGTTTTATCATTGGCCGCAAAAAGCAGCGCAATCGTCACGGCTGGCAACAAAACTCCGTTGATGGCCTGCGCCAAAATGATTGCTGGAATTGGGCGAATCCCAATGATGCTAAAAATGGTACCTACTAGCAACACTGCGCCCCAAACCAGTTTAAAGTTGACAGATTTAGCCGACCAGTCCCGGCCATTGCCCTCAGCGCTGAACATACTTTGTGCAGTAACAGCAGCAGCAAGTGGAGCTGTAATCGCCGAACTGAAGCCCGCCGCAAACAAACCCAAGCCAAACAACAGCACCCCCATTCCGCCCAACTTGCCATTCAAAGCCGTGGCCAAGGCCTCGTAAGAATACTCACCAGTAACCAACATACCAGCGGCCAAGATGGCAATCGAAATCAGCCCCCCGATCGTCACGGCAATGCCAATACCCCAACGCATTTCCGACAAACTCTGGTTTTGTCCAATGCTGGAACCCAAAAACAGATTGTAGGGCACAATGGTGGTCCCGATCAATCCAATGATCAACAAACCCGAACCATCCGGCACACTGGGCCAAACCAGGTTTTGCGCCCACTCCCCTATACTTGCCGGGATTTGCACTGCCACATACATAAACGCGATCCCCATCACTGCCACCGTGATGCCCAATGCACGGGATAAAACCTGGAAATTGTTGATCCACAACAGGGCAGCACAACCCACTGCCAAAATCAAGGTGAGTACCTCGCGGGATAAGCCTGGGATAAACATTAAAGCGCCCGAAATGGCTCCCAATAAGTTCCCGGTTTGGTACGCCGCACAACCAAAAGCTACCGCAATGAATAAGGCCCACTTGATGTTGCGCCCACGGTTTCCGCCGTATTTCAAGGCAATGATCTGCCCCAGGTTTTTGCCCGAAGCAATGGTCATCCGCGCTGCGGTTTCTTGTAAAATGATCGCTGCAATGGTGGAAAAAGTCAGTGCCCACAACAATTGCAGGCGATAAGCAGCTCCTGCTTGTGAACAAGTAGTGACCGTACCCGGCCCGATAAATGCAGCGGAAAGTACCGACCAGAGCAGGACGGAAGAAAAGCCTTGGCTGAAAGAAATGCGTTTTGACATGAGGGTGAAGGGTTTCAAGGTTCGGAGGGTCGAGGGGTCTCGGTCACTGAGCGAAGCCGAAGTGCCGGGCCCCCTCGAACCTCCGAACCTTGAAACCTTAAAAACCCTTAACCCTGCTAACCTTGTATGGTTTTTTCTGTTGCGACTCAAAATACGTACGCATTTGGATTTCTACTACGATTCCGATGGTAATAAATTGAATACCGCCCAAAAGCAGCATCATCGATGACCTATGTTAGGCTTCGGAGTGCAATTCAATTTTGACACCTTAACCAGAATACCTAATTTGGGGAATGAATTTTGATTTTTTACTCAACAGCACAGCATGAACTTTGACGATAAAATTGTGTGGCTTACAGGAGCCTCCTCGGGTTTGGGTGAAGCGATGGCCAAAGCCTTTAATGCAGCGGGAGCCAGGCTGATTTTGTCTTCGCGCAGCGTAAGCGACTTACAACGAGTACAGGCCTCCCTGCCGCGCCAGGAAATCCCCTCCGCAGTTTTGCCTTTGGATATGCGGAAGTATGAAGCATTCCCAGCATTGGCTAAACAAGCCATCGCCCTTTTTGGAAACATTGATCTCCTGGTCAACAATGCCGGGATCAGCCAACGCAGCCTGGCCATAGATACCCCTTTCGAAGATGACCTCAAAATCCTGGAAACTGACCTGATCGGCACCATTGCGCTGACCAAAGCGATGCTGCCCCATTTGTTGGAGCGAAAAGGGCAAATTGTGGTCATCAGCAGTGTCATGGGAAAAATCAATACCAAATACCGCAGCAGCTACGCAGCAGCGAAACATGGGGTGGTTGGTTTTTTTGAATCCCTGCGACTCGAAGTCGAGGATCTTGGATTAAATGTATGCCATATTCTACCTGGATTCATCGCTACCAACATTGCCAAAAATGCAGTCGGAGTTACCGAAGAGGTACTCCAAAACAGCCGCAATGCCCAGGGAATGCAAGCAGATGTATTTGCCCAAAAAGCACTCAAGGCCATCCATCAGCGGCAAAAAAACGTTTACATCGGTGGAGCCAAAGAGCAGCTGGCCATGCTGCTAAAACGCTTGACACCCGGCCTTTTTGACCGGATCATCAAAAATCAAAAAGTGACCTAAATGCTTGGCTAGCGGGTACAAGACGCGGAAATAACAGGTAACAAACCCGTCGGCAGTGATAAGGTCGGCAACAATTTTATTAGAACCTAAAACTCAAGTCACATGAATTTAGCGATCAAGCTGAAGCTCATTCTACTACTAGTCACACTTACCCTCAGCACATCCACACCCCCCAAAACCCTGTGGGTGGCCATTGGTGATTCCATCACTTACCTAAACGAGCACCCCAATGAAACGGGCAATCGAGTCACCAAGGGCTACATGACCCGGGTGGTGGAGCGATTGCCCCAGATTGAATACGTCAACAAAGGCTACAATGGCTGGACTTCGGGGGGCATCGCTCAAAAAATAGAGACCCTCGGTTTGAGCAAAGCCGATATCTACAGCGTTTTTTTGGGCACCAATGATTGGTGGTGGGGCCGGCCCCTGGGCAATTTTTCAGATTATCAAAACAACAGCGGCAATGAGACGGTGTACGGCTCTTTTCGAATCATCATCAACAAGTTGCGCGACTTGAACAAGGACGCAAAAATCGTTTTGATCACCCCCATGCAAAGGGTCGATTTTGTCTACATCGCCAATATGAAAAACAATGCTTATGGTTCGTACAAGGAGAAAAAAGGGCAGCGGCTTGCGCAATTTGCCGAAGCCATCAATGCCATCGGCAAATTTGAAGACATTGAGGTAGTGGATTTGTACAATACCCCGAGTTTGAAATTAGAAAAACTGGTGAAATTTAAACGTTTGAAAGACCCCCAAACGGGCCTTTATAAAAACTACAAATACCCAACATTCATCGACATCCCTTTTGATCCTGCGACGGACGAATATCCCTATCCGCTTGAAGCAATTGACATGACTTACGACGGGCTGCATCCCTCGGATAAGGGGTATGAGGTGATTGCACGAAAGTTGGTGAAGGTTTTGAAATGATGCGGGGGAGCTTCGACACGAAAAAAATTTAAGGGGCACGGTATTTTTCAATGAAGTTTTCAAGGCTTCGCCTCAATTGACTCAGCACGACTTGGTACTGAGGTTTTTTCGCCAGATTGAACTCCTCGTTCGGGTCACTTTTAAGGTCATACAGTTCCTCCCAGGCTTTGTCATTGACGTAGCGGAAATACTTCCAGTCTTGGGTTCGTACGCCTTCGCTGGGCGGGATGTTTTCAAACTCCCACAAGTGTTCGATCAAAATGGTGTCCCGATTAAAGTTTGGGGCCGCTTTTGTCAACAATGGACAAAGGCTTTTGCCTTGCCAGCCTAGGGGCAACGGTACTTTGCCCAATTCAGCAATGGTAGCCGCAATGTCCACATTCAAGGCCATCGTTTCCACTTCCTGGTGCTGACGGATGCGCGGGTCGTAAACAATGAGTGGTACCCGGACGGAGAGGTCGTACATCAGCCATTTGTCCGCCAATTGGCGCTCGCCCAAAAAGTAACCGTTGTCCCCCATGAGGATGATCACCGTGTTTTTGTCCAGGCCCTGTTTTTTGAGTTGTGCCCGGATTTTACCAATTTCGAGGTCTACCCCTGCAATCATGCGGTAGTAGCCCTTGACCATGCGCTGGTATTTCTCCGGTTCGTCAAAACGCCAGGTCCAGCGCAAGCGACTAAAACCCGCCCGAACCTTTGCGGGCTGAGCCTCAAAAAAACGGTCGTCAGCAAGTGGTGGCGGAGCAATTTTTACATTTTTTAAAAGACCCGCCGTTTGTTGATCGTAAAAATACTGCTCAGCTGCACCGTCGTGGGCATGTGGTGCCGAAAAACTCAGGGAAAGGCAAAATGGTTTGTCCTTTGGTGCCTGGGCTATAAAATCGATGGCTTTCTGCCCGGTATAGCGCGTTAAGTGTACCGTATCCTTGCCCAGGGTTTTATAAAAATAGCCCCGTTTGTCCTGGTAGTTTTCATTGCGGTCATAAGATTCATAGCGATCAAACTGGTCGCCCAGTCGATCGTAATTCACCCCGAATTTTCCAAAAAAGCCGGTGTAATAGCCCCCTTCTCTCATGACTTTGGGATAGGCCGTGGTCATGTACTCTTGTCTAATCTTGCCTACCTGAAAGGTGTACTTGTGGGTCCGCTCGTGCAAGCCACACAAGATGCTGGCTCGGCTTGCTGCACAAATCGGGGTGCTGGCGATGGCTTTTTTAAAATACGCCCCTGCCTTGGCCAATTGATCCATTTCAGGCGTATGGGCATATTTGTTGCCAGCATAGCCTAGTGCATCGTGACGGTGATCATCGGTCAGGATGAAAATGATATTGGGTCGGGTATTGGATGGTGTTTGGGCGCAAAGCGATTTTGCAAACAGCATCATACACAAGAGCTGGGTTATTTTCATAGTCGCCAAAGGTGTTTAAGAATCGGGAATATACACTAAGTTTAGACTTCTCGGAATCTTTCACCCCCAATCCTTGTTTATCCCCCTAAAACCTCATGCAAGCCATCCTATTTATCGGCATCCAGGCCAGCGGAAAAACCACGTTTTACCTCAACAACTTCTTTCGTACCCACGTCTATATCTCCCTGGATCAGCTCAACACGCGCAACAAGGAAGCCCTGTTTATCGAAACTTGTTTGGGTACCCAGCAGGCTTTCGTAGTGGACAATACCAACCCAACCCGCGCCGAGCGGAAAGGCTACATCGACAAGGCCAAATCCCGGCAATTTCGGGTGATTGCGTATTACTTTCAATCCAGTTTGGAACAAGCACTGATGTGGAATGCCCAGCGTGAAGGCAAAGCCCGAATACCCGAAATTGGCATCAAGGGCACTTACCGCAAATTGGAACTTCCTACGCTGGACGAAGGTTTTGATGAACTGTACTACGTTGCATACGAAGAAAATAAATGGACAGTCAAAAACTGGGACAATGAAATTTGACGATTTAGACCTCAAAATGCGGGTATACGAAACTGCGCCTGACCGCTGCGTTGTGCCCAATATTTACATGGTGGCGCGGCTGGACGGACGCAATTTTACCCGGCTCACAAAGGAGACCTACGCTTTTGAAGCCCCGTTTGACGAAAAATTCCGGGATTTGATGATCGACACCCTCAAACACCTGATGAATTGCGGCTTCAAAGTCATTTACGGCTATACGGAAAGTGATGAAATCTCCTTGTTATTTGATTTGAATGAAAATGCCTTTGGCCGCAAACACCGCAAATACACCTCCATTTTGGCCGGAGAGGCCAGTGCCAAATTCTCCAGCCTGCTGGGTGGAATCGGCGTTTTTGATTGCCGCATCGCTGAGCTGCCCAATACCGAATTGGTGGTGGATTATTTTCGCTGGCGCAACGAAGATGCCTATCGCAATGCCCTCAACGCACACTGTTATTGGCGTTTGCGGCAGGAGCAACTGAATGGCACGCTGGCCAGCAAGAAGCTTGAAAAACTCAGTGTTGCGCAGAAAAATGAGCTCCTTTTCCAATACGGGATCAATTTTAATGAGTTGCCGAACTGGCAAAAACGAGGCGTTGGGGTGTATTGGCAACCCTATTCTAAAGAGGGTTTAAATCCAATTTTGCAACAAACCGAAGCAGTGCAGCGTCGGGCTTTGTACGTTGATTTGGATTTGCCGATGCGGGAAGGTTACAGTCAATTTGTAGAGGGTTTTATAGGAATTCACAAAAAATAATTACCCCTCCAATGTTTTAAAATTTGCAAAAACCAAAAATCATTTATAAATTGAAAAAATTAAATCGCTGCTTCTAAATAACAGGTAGCTAAATAGATAGAAAATTTCGACTAATTCAACAGATCATTAATCCAACCAATTAAGCATACAATCACCAAATACACCTTCGAGTTGTTATAAAAAAGATGCAATTATGGACAAACTTAGCTTTGATGTCTATTTACAAGACCCATTTGTGGCGGAAAACAACCTGTGCTTCGGCTTTCACACCATTGAAATAGAACCAGATGTTACGCTATCCAATGGCCCAACCAGTACCCGATTTGTGGTAGTGGATTTCAACGGTCATACTGGCGAAATAGCCAAGCCTGCCATTTGGGACGCGAAAAAACGCCAGTTTACCTCGCGAAAAAAAGTGCTTGACAAGAAGCACCCGGCCTCCGAGCGGTACCAGTACAATCAGGTACACGTTTGGGCGCTGGCAGAATACGCGCTCGCTTTTTTTGAAGCACCTCAGGCAATGGGCCGTCAGCTTTCTTGGGGCTTCAATGGCAACCGGCTTATTTTGGTGCCCCATGCCGGTATGGGCAAAAACGCGTATTATGACCGTGATAGCAAATCCTTGCAATTTTATTACTTCCCGCATCCCGATCAGCCCGATAAGTTGGTTTACACTTGCTTATCCGCCGATATTGTCAATCACGAATTTGGCCACGCGGTATTGGACGGTATTCGACCAGGTTTTATAGAAGGTTTTCACGAGGAAACGGGGGCATTTCACGAGTTTCTGGGCGATTTTTCGGCTATTCTCCTCTTATTAAATCACACAAAATTTAGGGAAAGCCTGAGTGAAAGCTACGAAGGTTCGTCGGGTTCCCCTTTGGAAATTTTGGGAAACATCGCCGAAGAATTTGGCGAAACGGTAAAAGGGCAGGCCTTTTTGCGCAGTGCGTTCAATAAACTGACGCTCAAAGAGGTGGAGGGACAGGGTGTGCACGCAGTTTCCACGGTACTGACGGGTGCCTGTTATGATATTTTGCTAAAATTAGCGGCTATATATATCGAGCGGATCATTGATCGGACGGGAAAAACCAGCATACAAGTAGCGCGGGAAGCCTACACTTATGCCATTCAACGCGCCCGGCGGACTTTTTTGCAAGCTTTGGATTTTTTACCGCCCACCGATGCCCGATTCCGCGATTATGCCATTGCCGTACTGAGAAATCAAGAGCTGGCCGATCCGCTGGATCCCCATCAATACCGCAAAATGATGGCCGATGTATTCCTTAAGCGCGGCATCCTTTATAAAGACGATATGGCGGAACTTTTCAATAAGGAGCGTTACCTGTTCGACATCAACAATCCCGGTATCAAGCGATTTAAGCGGGTGTACGAATGGAGCCGGAGCAAGCGGACAGCTTACGATTTCATCCACGAAAACCGCGAGACTTTTTGTATCCCCCCATTTGCCGAAATCGAAATTACCGATGTGTATCAATCAGAAAAAATGGGTCGCCAGAATCTATTGCGCCCCCGACAATTTGTACTGGAATTTATCTGGAAGGAGGAAATAACGCTGGAAGGGGACGATTTCCCGACCTTGGATGGAAAAAAAGCCGCATTGATCTGCGGTGGCACCTTGGTTTTTGACGAAAACAATAGCCTGCTGCATTACGTACTGAAGCCCGGTACCCAATTTTCATACAAACCCGCGCAGGCAGCTGTTCTGGCGGAAGGAGAGACAAGAAAAGCGGCTCTGCTAAAAGCTTTAGGATTGACGGATAAAACCGGGTTGGCAGCCGCTACACTGGCGCATCCAGAGGGATTTATGAAATTCACTGAAGCTCCTCATCGCGTCGTAGAGAAAAACGGTTTGATCCATCTGCAATTCAGCCCCCATCTTGATCTTTCCAATCACCCCTCAACCCTCCAACCATCATGGCAAATAAGTTTCTGATTCGCAGTTACAACGTTGGCCTAGGCGATTGCTTCTATCTACGCATCCCCGACGGCCCCAAAACCATTCACGTACTGATAGATTGTGGTACGAAAGGCAAGGCCAGTGTGCTGAAAACGGCCATTGACGACATAAAAACGCTATTGCCAGTGGGGTCGATGCCCGGCAAAAAACGCCTCGATCTGATAGTGGCCACGCACCGCCATGAAGACCACATCAAAGGCTTCGATCCGGCTTGGTTCGCGGACGTAGAGATAGGGCACATCTGGATGACGGCCATGATGGACCCCAATCACGAGCAGGCCAAAAAATCGCAGGCGCTCGACCGAAAGGCCATTGAATTGGTTGCGCAACTGTCTCCAGCAGCCATAGCACTCAGCCCCGATCTGCAAATGCTCGTGTCGCTGTTTGGTATCGACAACGTAGGCGCCGAAAAAGCCCTGCGCGAAGAGCTGCCTGCTGCCAATCGCATAGATCCTAAATACGTGGTAGCGGGCGATACCGCCGCCTCGCTGGGCCTCGGTTTACAGGAAACGAAAATCACGGTGTTGGGGCCTGAAAAAGACATAGATCATTTTTACCTCGGCAAAGACATCGACCAGCGCCTGCGAGGGCTTACCTTGTTCGAACAGGAGCGGCGGCAGAGTGGTAAACCCATTGCTAAATCTTCGGTGCCGTTCAATATCGGCGCAGGCGATTTTGCCAAATTGCAAGCGCGGATGCTTTCGGATGCCTTTGCCTTCGCCAAGGAATCGGGAGAAGTAATCAATAACTCCAGTGTGGTCTTGCTCATCGAATGGCGCAACAAACGCCTCCTGTTCGTAGGCGATGCCGAATGGCACAACCATTTCGAGGCGGGCGATAAAAATGGCGCATGGAATGTGATCTGGAATCAGCGCAAGGAACACCTCAACAAACGCATCGACTTCTTAAAGATCGGGCACCACGGCAGCATTAATTCCACTCCCTGGTTGCAGGATGGGGCAGTTTCCGAAGAAGTGAATCAAATCTTAGATGCCATTTTGCCCAAACCGACAGGGAACAGCAAGCCGAAGGCCAAAGCGCTGGTTTCCACTGAACGCACCATTTATCCCACTATCCCGCACCTTCCTCTGCTGGAAGAGTTGAGCAAACGTGTCGGAAATACCAAAAACTATAAAAATGCTTTCGATAGGATAGGATTTGACACGACGGTCATTCAAAATTTCGATTTGGAAACAAGTCATTTCGATCGCTTGCAACCTGTGCGAACCGATTTTGAATGCCTTCTTTCCGGGGGAATTTTTGCGGAAATCGCCATTTAGTAGTTATGGGCTAGCGGGTTACTTGATGTATAAACAGACGGGCTGCCCTCAAGAATGGGGCAGCCCGTTTTGGTTTTATTATGGCAAATTCGCCATAATAAGAAGGTCGTGGGCCAGTGCTTTGAATTAGATACAAGCATCTTTTAAGTTCAAATTAAGGTATAGCAAAACCATCTCCTCGGCAACAAATGTATTTCTTAATTTTCTCGTTTTCTGCTGTTTAGCAACAAAAGGGTAATTGGTAAGGGCTATCCTTTAAGCGAAAACCTACCATTTTTACCTACTTTTCGCTCGCATAACCCGGGTTTTTTGAGCGAAAAATGACCTTTTTTACCCACTTTTCGCTCATAATTAGGTTAGAGCTGGAGCGAAAACTCTGTTTTTGAGCATTTTCGCTTGGGGGCCAAATTTTTTACCATGGAAAGAACAGGCAGAGACATTGCGTTGCAAGCTCTGGACTTTCGCCGAAGCGACTAAAACCCGCAAGCGACTGATTCTTATGCTGCTAACCACTTATGGTTTGAATCGAAACGTTCATAGTTCAGGCTTGGTGGAAACGGTGTTGACGCTGGAGGATTTGTTTTTGGAGTGATCACCTAAGTAGTGGGCCAAAAATAAGTGATCATTTTTTTTGAGCCAAAGGATTAGACACGACACTTAAAATGAACCGTTTACTTGTCTAATCCTTTGGTAAAATGATCACTTATTTTTTTATAGGCCCTAAGGCGCAGGTTGGGGAATTTTTTTCAAGAAATAAGCCATTCGCTTCAAAAGATAGTTGACGAAACTTAAAATGGCTGCGTTTAAAAATACCATTTATTTCTTCATCGTCCAATAGGAACAAAAACGCCAAAAATAAAACAAACCTTAATTTTACTGCTACTTCTGGTCATTCCACTCCTAGGTTTTGCGCAAGAAATAAAAATGATTAAGGATTGGGGCCAGGCAAAAGAACAAGCTGAAAAAGAAAATAAAAAAATATTGATCATTTTGACCGGTAGCGAGTGGTGCGCACCTTGTAAAAAAATGGATAAAAATGTGCTAACAACCTCTGATTTTAAGACCTATGCTGAGGAGCACTTAATTTTGTTTTTGGTCGACCTTCCAGGAGGTGGGCTGGTAATGAATAGTAAGGTTTATCAAGACTATGTGCGGTTTAAAAAAGAATACCAAGCCGAAGCTTTGCCTTCTTTAATTCTTGTGGACAAAACCGGGAAAAAAATCAAAACTTTGACGGGGAAGATGTTTAATTTGGAAAATGTGTTGAGTCAGGTGAAAGAAGGGTAATGTGTTTGTTTGTGTGGCCATTTGGTGGACGATCCTGACTACTAGACGCAGACAATGCACAGCTACCAATGCCACCCAAAGCCCACCCAAAAAGGCTCGGGAAACACAAAAAAAGACATTGTGATCAGCCCCAATCATAAGAGCCTTCACAATGGTAAATAATACATCAATCCATCCCATTCCGACTGCTCACTCGCATCAACAATCAGCAGCAAATCGAGGATAATTTGCCCAAGTGAAGCATCTTGTTCAACGAGAAAAATACCTGGAATGGGGCGATTTTCATTCATCCATTCCAAGGCAAGAGGAGGAATGGTACGTACATCATGCGTAATCAAAATTCTATTTTCATCCACAGCCCATTTCAGTATTTCTGGGTCAGGTTTTCCAGAAAGACCTACATCTTGAACCCGCACAATATTCAACCCAGGTCTTTGCAACGACAAACTACGGTAGATGTGATTGTTGAGGTTTTCGTCAGCCAGCAAGCGCATCAAGCATTAATTTTAGGCAGTTGTGCTTGCCGACTTAGCAAGCGCTGGCGAAGATCCGTTACTGGAAATTGTTGATGAACAATCGGCTGGATATTTTCAGCAGCTGTTTTGCAACTGAGTAAATAGTTTTCAACAGCGGTTTGATGCTTCAGATAAAACCCAATCACTGCGTAAACATCCGCCAAGTCCAATACCGGATATTGGAAGACAATTTCTTCAGCCGTTGATCCATTTTTAAACTGATAAATCAGCGTTTCAAACGTAACTCGAGTATTTCCAACCCGAATGACCCCATTGGGCTCTGAAAACAATGGAATAGTGGTATTGATAGAATCCAGTAAATTGATCATTGAATTTAGATGTATTGAAGCAAATTTAAGCTAAGTCAAAGCAAAAGTCAAGGTAGTTAAATTTTAAAGATGGCATTTATATTACAAACGGGTTGTTGTTTTTCACTTACGACCAGCGGTGTTATCTCAAAATAGTGAGATCTCCGAGAGTGATTTCCACTGCTATAAAGCTACTTTATTAAGTGAATCAAATCAATTCTCCCATCCCCACTACTCGCTCGTACATTCCCCGCACCTGTACATCTCCAAATCCGTACACCCCGGCTTTTTCTCCAAAAGCAGAAAAAACAGCCTTGAAATCATTGGAGGAATGTAGCAAGAGGTCTTTAATCACTTGCTCGGGACGCCCCAATTGTCCTTTTTCAGGAAAACGATCCACCTGTGCCTGACATACTTCGGGCAAATACTGAAAACAAGGCGAGGGCGTTTGCGCCAAGGCCATCAATTTTTTAAAATCGCGGCCTCGGTAAGCATCCCAAAGTTTGACGCCCAAATCGAGGTCATTGGATTCAAAAGGCACGCGTTGAGCAAAGCTTTGTTCCAATAATGCTGGCGTAGCAGCACCAAAGCCCCGCCAATGATCTACTCCCGCCTCCATCACTGGAAAAACTCTTTTGATTCGGCCATCTTGCCATTCTTCACCGAGTAGCGAGAGGATAAACCACATGTTGGTTTGGCAAAACAAATCGTCTTCAAACCACAGGCAGATCTCCGCGTCTACAGGCAAGCGCAGCATTTTATCCATTTCGCTCACTACGGTTTGGTAGTATCGATCCCGCTGTTCTCCATAAGCTTGGGCAATAAAACTGGCACGAATGCCCCAAAAAGTGTCCAGGCTATTGGCCTGAGTGGGGCCATCTATGAGACATTCCCTACAGATGATGCGTTCTCCTGTGATGTTGCTTTGAGCAAGCGTGTGGGCAAGGCTGTCGCCATTGAGAATATGGAAGATCATTTTTTGACTTTTGATTGCTATTTTGCAGAGAAGATCGAAGGATTAATTTTTTTGTTTTAATTTTTCGTTTCTCTGCTTAAAAATAAATAAAAAATGGAAAAATTGCACGATTTTTTTTGCGGAGTTGGTTTTTCTGGCGCAATTTTAACCCAAATCCTTGATTGTTTTTCGGTTAAAGAATTTGCAAAGAACGATTATTTCTGCGAGCTTACTTGCGCTTCTTCTCGGCCGCTTTTTGTTCATTCTCTGCAACCCTCTGAAGAATGATGCGTTCCAGGAGTTCTTCTGGAATGGGTTTGTTGGGTTGGAAATGTATGATTGAAGGGGAAAACTTAAATCCTTTAAGGTCTTCCTGAAACAAACTTAGCGTTTTTCCATTGGCGGTGGTGAAACTGCAATGGTTCTTGAATCCCGCAAAACCACACAACATACCGTGGTATTTATACATTGGTATCTGGTAGCTGATGCCTTCTTCTGCTTGTGGTACCAGCGTGCGAATGAGTTGTCGCAGATGCTCCAGAGCTTCCTGTTTGTCTTCTGGTTGCATCGCGATGTACTCGTCGACAGTTTTGAAGTTTGTTTTTTCCATTGCTTTTAGTTTAATCAAACAACAGTACAAAGATAATTTGTTTTAAAAATATTTTGCAAATTGCACAAAAATATACGCCGATGAAAAGCTTGTGCAAGTATTATCTCTTTCTAATGGTGTTGATGGCTTTATTTTTTGCTTGCGACAAAAAAGAAACCATGGATTCTACAGTTCCAGACACCACCGTTACAACCAAAGAGATTGTTTACGGCTTTGAAAAAACACCCCTTTGGCAAGATGAATTTGAAACTGCTGGATTACCCGATGCCAGCAAATGGGATTATGACCTGGGCGGTGGCGGCTGGGGCAACAATGAAAAACAAGTGTACACCAAAAGTGCCGATAATGCCCGGGTAGAAAACGGCAAACTGATCATTGAAGCCCGCGTCAACAATGGAGCGTATTCTTCTGCAAGGGTGGTTACTCGAAACCGCAGCAGTTGGACTTACGCAAGGCTTGAGATTAGAGCTAAACTGCCCAAGGGCCTCGGTACCTGGCCAGCCATCTGGATGTTGCCAACCAGCCAGACCTATGGCAGCGTATATTGGCCCGACAATGGAGAAGTAGACATCATGGAGCACGTGGGCTACGATCAAGGCATCATCCATGCCTCTACGCATACCAACCTCAACAATTGGCCACTCAACACACAGATCACCAAAACGATTGAAGTGAAAGACTGTTCGGAGGCTTTTCACGATTATGTAGCCGAGTGGACGCCCAAAGGCATCAAAGTATTTATCGACGACAAGGAATACTTCTTCCTAGACAGCAAAAGCTCCCTCAACTGGCGGTACTGGCCATTTGACCAACCCTTTCACCTCTTGCTCAATATTGCTATCGGCGGCAATTGGGGAGGTCAAAAAGGTATAGACGATACCATCTTCCCTCAGCGCATGGAAATTGAATACGTAAGGGTGTATAAAATGACCAAATCCTGAAGAATTCATACGGACTTACCACATCTCCACAAAACCCATTTCCCGCAAATTCGTTTAGTCAAGTTTCTGCTATTATTGAACCAATGACAGTAGAATAACTTTAACTTGTGAACATCGGGCGATCCAAGAATTTGTGGAAGCCCAATTTTTTGTAATAGTTTGTCTAAATGTTAAAGCAAATGCAAAAGACCATACTCGTAGCCGGTGCTACCGGAAACCTTGGCGAAAGAATCGTCAAAGCCTTAATTGACTTGGGAGCAGAAGTACGCGTTCTGGTGCGATCAAATAGTGATTCTGTAAAAATTGCAAAATTGGAAAGCTATGGTGCAAAAGTTTTTAAAACTGACCTATACAATCTTGTAGAAGTGACCAAAGCTTGTGAGGGCGTAGCATGTGTTGTGTCCGCATTGGCAGGTTTACGAGAAGTGATCATCGACACCCAGAAAGTGCTATTGGATGCAGCAGTGGCAGCTGGGGTGCCGCGCTTTATTCCATCAGATTATTCCCTGGATTTTACCCGATTTTCTCCTGGTGAAAACCGCAACCTGGATTGGCGGCGAGAATTCCATGCTTACCTCGACCAGCAGCCTATCGCTGCAACAACGATCTTCAATGGGGCTTTCGCTGATATGATTACTGGGGAAATGCCGCTTATTTTGTTTAAGCAAAAACTGGTGCTTTACTGGGGGAATGCGAATCATCCTATGTCGTTCACCACTGTAGCCAATGTGGCAACCTACACTGCCAATGCTGCAATGGATTCAGCAGCACCCCGATTTCTTTATATCGCTGGCGATTTGCTCAGCCCTCAGGAAATTAAGGGTGTGGCAACTGAAGTAGCTGAAAAAAAATACGGGTTATTCCGTGCGGGTGGGCCAGGCTTACTCAGCGGTTTGATCAAGTTGGTACGCTGGATGGCTCCTGGCGAAACAGAACTTTACCCACCCTGGCAAGGCATGCAGTATATGCGCAACATGATCGACGATCGCGCCAATCTCTCTAAATCTGATAACGATCGCTACCCCAATTTACACTGGACGAAGATCAAAGATTTGCTTGCTATTCATCTTGGCAAATCATAGGGTTCAATTACAATCGAAACACTCTTTTTGTCAAAATGAAATAAAAATCAACAAGCACTTCATATGAAAATCCGCACCTTTACCACAGCTCTTTTCCTTTTTTTGATTGGCTTCGCTTGCACGTCAAGTGTTGATCAAGCCACCACGAATGATTACAAATCCTTACTAACCCTCTGTAAGGATGTTCGTGTACTTGAACGCCCAATGCTATCCAACGGCGTACCAGATTATAGCATTCAGACCACCATCAAAACCCAACAAACCCTGCGGAAATACCGCGACCGTCTCTTCGGAATCGATAACAGTGGCTGGCCCATCGAGCAAAAGATTGATCTCGAATTGCTGCGCGCAGAAATGAATGCCCTGGATTTCAATTGTCGCATCCTCCAACCCTGGGTTCGCGATCCAGCCTTTTATGCCATTATTTTTGCGGAGCAAAGCGATACACCCGACCACGAAGGGCCTACCAGTCATGCGGCCATCGAACTGTGGCAATACACTTTCCCATTGTCCAAAGCCGCTGCCCAAAAATTGACGGCGCAATTGAAAATTATCCCTCCCCTTTATGAACAAGCCAAAATCAACCTCACGGGCAACGCCCACGATTTGTGGAGCGCAGGAATCGGAAACATCAGGGATCAAGTGCTTTTGCTGGACGAACTGGCTCAGAAAACCACAAATGCTGGTCAGGAACTAAGCGTTGCCATTGCCGCCGCCAAAAAAGCCAGTCTGGATTTAGCTGCCTGGTTGGAGAAAGAACTGCCCAAGAAAAACGGCACATCGGGCATCGGCAAAGAAAATTACACCTGGCAATTGCGCCATGTGCTGATGGTACCGCTTACTTGGGAAGAAGAAGTGACCATCCTCAGCCGCGAACTAACCCGAGCATATGCCTCCTTGCAACTCGAACGCGAACGCAACCGCAATATTCCTGAATTGAAAGCCTTTACCAGTACGGAGGAATTTGAAAAGCAGTCGGATTTATCGATCAAAAAAATGATGGCTTTTTTGGTGGAAAAGAAAGTTTTGCCCGTAAAAGATTACATGGAGCCGGAATTGCGGAAGCATACTCCAGGATACTTGCCCCTAAACAAGCGGAACTTCTTTGCCAATGTGTACCACCAGGAACCCGCTGTGTTGTATTCTCATTCCACCCATTGGTTTGAGATCGCCCGTTTTTCAAAAGATCCACATCCTAGCGAGCTGCGCCGCAAACCATTGCCCTACAACCTCTGGATGACCCGCTCCGAAGGCCTGGCTACCAGCATGGAAGAGACTTTTATGCTTGCTGGCCTTTGGGACGACAATCCGCGTGCTCGCGAGCTGGTCTGGATCATGCTGGCCCAACGTTGTGCCCGTGGATTGGCCTCATTGTATGCTCAAGCTAATGAAATAGATTACCCCGAAGCCCGAAAATACCAAGTCACCTGGACACCCAAGGGCTGGACTGGCGATGAAAGCCTGGTCGGTTTTGAGCAACACCTCTACTTGCGCCAACCGGGTTATGGCTCCAGTTATGTAATCGGAAAATACCTCATCGAGCGCCTGATGATGGATGTAGGACGTCAGGAATTAAGCAATTTCAAACTCTACAATTTCTTCGACAAATTCTATGGGGCAGGGGTGATCCCCGTTTCCTTGATCCGCTGGCAAATGACAGGCATGGATGACGAAATCAGGAGCATCAACGAAGGGAAATAAAAAGCGTCAAAAAAAATTCACCTGTTATCAATAATTTCATTCTCCAGCGGTGCAATAATTTTTCGATTTCCTTGGGTTTAAAGGACAAGGTCTTTGTGGAGAATACGATAAAGCACTCCAATAATGGATTCATTGTAAGTGCAGTAGCGATTGTCTTACTAATTTTTTCATTCATCATCGGGTATAAAAAGCTTTTAGTTTCTTCAAGATTAAATTCTTTTGAATTGCAGTCGAGCTAGAAAAATAAGTAGCATAAATTGCCTATCTTAGCCAGAAAAAACTGGATATGAACAAGTTGGCAGCATTCTTTTTCTTATGGATGGGTTTGGCTAGTGCGAACGCCCAAGTCACAAAACCGGTGACATTATTCAATGGCCGCAACTTGAACAAATGGGAAGGAGACAAAAAATTATGGCACGTTGACGCAGAAGGGATCGTGACTGCCGGGGAATTAACCGTTCGACAAGAACAAAACGATTTTCTATCTACAAAACGCAATTATAAAAATTACACTCTTCATCTCGATTTTAAACTCGAAGGAGGAATCGGATTCATCAATGCTGGCGTTCAAATTCATTCCCAACGCAGCACAAAACCACCATTCAATGAAATGATCGGGTATCAAGTGGATATGGGCAATGGTTATTGGGCAAGTATTTAT
>NZ_JBBAKG010000109.1:0-5616 GCF_040403615.1 Haliscomenobacter sp.
ATCAACATTTGTAATTGGAGTTTTATCGATGTAAAAATTTTTTCTCAACTTGATAGTCCCTGGGGGAGCTTCTTTTTCCGTTTGCTTATTTATTGCAAAAATGCCCAATAGAAATAATGGGAAAATTATCCAGTTCATCAGCTTGGTTTTTTGAGAAAACGGAAAGACTGTTGCTTTAGTTTTTAATCAATAAATCATTGACAAATTTACTTGATTCGGGATTCAAAAAAAAACACTGCTCACTCCCACACATATCGCTCATCATATTCCACCTTGTACTTTTTCAAAAAAGCGCGGTATTCATCCTGGAAGTTTTTCTTGCGGTGGTGCTCGTGCTGGTTGGCAATGTAGCGGATGACGATATCCACTTGTTTGGGGTTGACGGAAAACGCTCCATAGCCATCCTGCCAGAAGAAGTTTTTCAGGGAATCATCCTTGGTCTTGATCCACTTGGAGGAATTGGCTTTGACCTTTTCGACTAAATCCATGAGCGCGATTTTTTTAGATAGCAAGCACAGGATGTGGATGTGGTCGGTGTAGCCGCCGACGATGATGGATTGGCAGCCCAGCTCGTTGCAGATGCCACCCAGGTAGCTGTGCAGCTGTTGCTCATACGGCGGGTAGATCAGGTTTTGGCGGTACTTCGTGCTGAAGACGATGTGGATGTAGTTTTTGACGAGTGATTGTCCCATGGGTGCTGAATTAGATGGGTGTGAGATATCGTACGACGGGCTGCACCCATCGGTAGGAGATGTCGCCCCTTCAGGGCTATCTGCGCATCATGCTATAGCCCTGAAGGGGCGTCATCTCCCAGTGGTGGGGCATCGCCCTACCACTACAAGAGATGGTGGGGCATCGCCCTACCACGAATGGGCAAACCCTACTATTGCAAATATAGAATCTACCGTGCATTTTTTTCCTTACCTTTGCCGCCAATTCTCAAAAAGTCCGTTTCATCGGGGACAAAATCACCGCATTCAACGTTAATTGCCGAACAACGCCAAGTATATGGAATACAAGCCACGCGAAATTGAGAAAAAGTGGAGAGCTTACTGGAATAAGCACAAAGTGTACAAAGTAAGCCACCAGAGCGATCGCCCTAAGTTTTATGTATTGGACATGTTCCCATACCCTTCTGGGGCCGGATTGCACGTAGGACACCCACTGGGGTATATTGCCTCCGACATTTATGCTCGGTACAAGCGCTTGAAGGGGTTCAACGTTTTGCACCCGATGGGTTACGATGCCTTTGGTCTGCCTGCCGAGCAGTACGCCATCACCACCGGAGTACATCCCGCCAAGTCTACGGCTGAAAACATTGCCCGTTACCGCGAGCAATTGGACAACCTGGGTTTTAGCTTCGATTGGGATCGCGAAGTACGTACTTGTGAGCCATCTTACTACAAGTGGACGCAGTGGATTTTTGCGGAATTGTTCAAGCATTATTACGACAAAGACCTCGACAAAGCGACGCCCATCGAAACCTTGGTGGCGCGTTTTGAGCAGGAAGGAAATATCAAAGTCAATGCCGCCAACTCCCAAGATGCTGTATTCAGCGCTGCGGAATGGCTGGCGATGAACCACAAAGAGCAGGCCGATGTGCTGATGAATTACCGCCTGGCTTACAAAAAAGCCTCTTATGTCAACTGGTGCGAAGCCCTGGGTACAGTATTGGCCAACGACGAAGTAAAAGATGGCGTTTCCGAACGCGGCGGACACCCTGTAGAACGCCGCGCCATGATGCAGTGGTCTTTGCGCATTACCGCTTATGGTGACCGGTTGTTGTACGATTTGGATGAAATCGACTGGTCTGACGCCATGAAGCGCATGCAAGGCAACTGGATTGGCCGTTCGGTAGGCGCGCAGATGTTTTTCCCGATTGCGGGTTCGGATCAAAAAATTGAGATTTTTACGACGCGTCCTGATACCATTTTTGGCGCAACCTATATGGTGATCGCACCTGAACACGACTTGGTGCCATCACTGACTACTCCTGATCAAAAGGAAAAAGTAGACGCGTATTTGAACTACGTAAAAGCCCGCTCCGAACGCGAACGCATGGCCGACGTTAAGGAAGTTACTGGTGCATTTTTGGGGTCATACGCGGTTAACCCATTCACAGAGGAAAACATTCCGATTTGGATCGGCGAATATGTGCTGAAAGATTATGGTACCGGCGCCATCATGGCTGTACCTAGCGACGACGACCGCGACGATGCTTTTGCCCGCAAATTCGGTTTGAAGATTGTAGAAGTTGTCGACAAGTCAAACTATCCTGGCTCAACCCGCCACGACAAAGAAGGCCACATCATCAACTCCGACTTTTTGAATGGCATGGAAGTACCTGCGGCCATCGATGAGATGCTGAACCGCATCGAAAGCATGGGTCTGGGCAAACGCCAGGTTAATTACAAGTTGCGCGACGCCTTGTTCAGTCGCCAGCGTTACTGGGGAGAGCCTTTTCCGGTTGCTTATGATACAGACGGCATCGCTCACGCTATGGATGCTGCCGACTTGCCACTGGAATTGCCCGATATGGACGATTTCAAGCCCAGCACGGGAGGACAGGCTCCTTTGGCACGAGCGATCCAATGGGTAAACTTGCCCGATGGCTGGTCGCGGGAAACGGATACCATGCCTGGCTCTGCGGGGTCATCCTGGTACTTCTTGCGCTACATGGATCCTCAAAATGATCAGGAATTTGCCAGCCAGGACGCGGTGAATTATTGGCAAGATGTGGATTTGTACATCGGCGGTACCGAACACGCCGTAGGCCACCTGATGTACTCCCGGATGTGGCACAAGTTTTTGTATGACAAAGGTTTGGTGCCTACTAAAGAGCCGTTCAAGAAATTGATCAACCAGGGGATGATCCAGGGCGTGGTGGAAAACCTGTACATGCAAAAAGACAAGGTAAACGGGGTCAACCGTTTCATCTGCGCTTCCTTGGTTTCTGAAGAAGAGGCCAAAGGACATAAATTTACCAAACTGCCAGTACTGGTAGACTACGTTTCGGACTATGGGTTGTCCAGCTCTTATTTGAATGAAGAAGGGATCAAGCAGTTCATCGGATGGCGACCAGATTATACACATGCCATTTTTGAAGGACAGGAAGCCATTCTTCAAAATGGGACATTGACCGCCAAACCTGGCAAATCTGGTGCGTTCTCATTGATCACCCAATCCGAGGTGGGCAAGATGTCGAAGTCCTTGTACAACGTCATCAACCCCGACGATGTGGTAGAGCAATACGGAGCCGACTGCTTCCGCATGTACGAGATGTTTTTGGGCCCTATAGATCAGGCCAAGCCCTGGGATACCAAAGGCATCAGCGGGGTGTACAACTTTTTGCGCAAGTTTTGGAGTTTGTTCATCGACAAGCAGGGCAATTGGAATGTCTCCGATGGCGAACCCAGCCGCGAGGAGTTAAAGATTTTGCACACCGCCATTCGCCGCATCACCGAAGATATCGAGCGTTACTCGTTCAATACCTGCATCAGTACCTTTATGATTGCCACCAACGATTTGCAAAAAGCGGGCTGCAACAAAAAGGCGATTTTGGAAGAACTGGTACAATTGATTGCGCCTTTTGCCCCACACCTTGCCGAGGAATTGTGGCACAATTTGGGCAAATCCGGCTCGGTTCATCACGCCAATTTCCCCGTCCTGAATGAGGCATACCTGGTAGAAGACACCATCGAGTATCCCGTACAAATCAACGGCAAAGTACGCACTACTGCTGCTTTTGCGGCGGATACCACACCACAGGTTTTGGAAAAAGCAGTGCTGGAACTGGAAGCGGTGCAAAAATGGACCGAAGGCAAAGAAGTGAAAAAAGTGATTGTGGTACCCAAGCGCATGATCAATATTGTAGTGGTGGGGTAAACTCTGCATTTGATAAATATTCAATCGATAAGCCATCTATCCTCATTGGGTAGATGGCTTTTTTTATTAGAGAAAAATTTAATGTTAATTTGCTTTGGGATAGATTGATTTTCTAACAATGATGTTGTATTTTGTAAGCAATATCCTATCTGCAATCAACCCAAAGCTATTACAATGAAAAAACTAAATACGCTCCTGCTTTTTTTATGCTCGGTTTGTTTCGTTTCTTTCAGTATTGCACAAAATACAAAATGTCCTAAACTGCGGTTTGAATTTAAAGACACCACGGTCTGTTTGGGCGACACCCTTTACAACATCAAGGTATACAGCAACACCGATGCATACGGCGTACTGCTCATGTACAATCCCAGTTTCTTACCAAATGAGCCATTTACTTATGGTTGGGGCAGTTTTGTACATCCGCCCATACAGTTGCAAAAAATTAATGACACCCTTTTTGTGGGTGTTTTTTCAAAAGTAGCAGTTCCAGCCTCTGTGGTTAGTGTGTATTACACCAATCCGAATGAACCTATCTTGGCACTTTTAGACGGCTATCCGTATGCTGATAATACAGCCTGTTTGCCATACGCTCAATTTACCATTCGTCTTCGCGAACGAGCCTATCCAGCACGGGTTGAGGACCGCACGCTTTGCGCTGATCAAAAAGGGGATAGCCTGCTGTTTACGAACGAAAATAGTTACTATCAACAAATCTGGAGCAATGACAATCCTGGCATCGGGATACCCACATCTGGGAAAAATAAGATTCCAACTTTTACTGCCATCAACAATACTGGGATTGATCAAATTGCTCACATTAGTGTACTGAACCGAGCCAGAGATGGGCGAAATGGTTGCCCTGTCACTCCTGTTACTTTTACGATAAAGGTCAACAAAGAAAAACAGCCAATTATCTCACCCTTTTCCACCTTAATTATATGTAAGGGAGACAGCGTACCTGCGGTGAGACCTGTTGTATTGAATGGATCAAAAGCCATTCGATGGAAGCAGTGGGGCAATGGGTTGAGTGTTCCTGAATCTGGAGAAGGAGGCTTGCCTTCCTTTAAAGGCGATTACCTTGGTACGGTGTTTCCAGTCAATACCTATACTTATTTTGAATTTCAGGCGGAGAGCGCAGGCGGATGTTTTTCAAAACCAGAAAAATTTAATCTGGTGATTAGACCGGTTGCTGAAATGGAGGAAGTAGCCGATCAGTTGTTTTGCAATGGCGGAAAAAGTAAAGAAATTACCTTTACAGGCAACTATGAAGGCTTAGATTTTCGCTGGACGATAGACAATCCAAAAATTGGATTGCCAATCCGGGGTTTGGGTAAAATTCCTTCTAAATTGTTGGTAAACGAAACAGGTAACGCCTTAACAGCAATTGTAACGGTCACGCCCAAGATGCCTTCGAGAATCTGGGTGTCTAATGCACCCAATCAATGGCAAATGCACAACCCCGCCGCTCCTGCAGAGCAATCATTTGTACAGACTTCCTTTTCTACTCTAGGTAGCCAGGTTCCTCACCCCGACGGGTTTGAGATTTACTTTTCTGATGGAGAGAGTGCCAAAGTGGGCGTCAATATTTGTCCATCTTTTTGCAATTTTTTTAATCCTGATTTGCCAATACCCTTCATTGCTGTAGCAGATGTTCCGAATAAACTGTTGATCAAACCTGATGCTCAGCATTTGTATAGCATCAATTATGATAAATTCAGCATTACAGAAATT
>NZ_JBBAKG010000109.1:5716-18601 GCF_040403615.1 Haliscomenobacter sp.
GTGATCAAAACGATTGCTCCAAATAATGTGGATGGTGGTTATTTGAATGGAGCCTATCAAATGGCTGTAAACCCAAGTGGAGATCAAGTCTTTCTCAATACCTATCCGTTTTCCTATTTAGATGCTTATCAAGATACGCTGATATTTACCCAATTGTACAAAAGTGGGGCGCAATTTTTTGTTAGCGATGGGGATTGTACCGCTTCACCCAAAACTTTTAAAATTACCTTGGGCAGCAGCTCTTTACCCTCAAAAATAGACCCGATTCCTACTCAAATTGTCTGTTCAGGTAAAAGCAGTTCCGTAATTTCATTGCAAAAACGATATCCTGGGATTGATTTTACCTGGAAGAAAAAATTTGGAGACATACTCTCTTTTCCGGAATCAGGAGCAGGAGATATTCCAGCTGTTGATGTTTCTGGATTCATTTCTTCATCTGACAATTTCATCAGGTATATTGTTTATCCCAGTTTTAAAGTAGACAACAACATTTGTAAGCAAGATTCATTTGTAGTTGATTATCATGTCTTGGGCGCCATTCCATTTTACTCTTTACCCATCAATAAGGTGCAAATTTATTGCAAAGGAGACCAATTTGCTAGACTAGCTTTGCCCCGAGAACAAAGCTTTCTCTCCCTTCGATGGTACAATAATAACCCCAGTATAGGGTTGCAAGAAAGTGGAACGGATACCATTCCTGCGTTTACAGTTGTCAATACAGGTGATAAAATCAATACCGCCAAAATTACGATGATTCGTGAACGGAAAGTGAACGGGGTAAAAGTCTGCCCTGATTCGGTATTTACTTTCCAAATTCAGGTTTTGCCAATAAATAGACCACAAGTTGATCAGATCCCTGACTATTCGGTTTGTCATCGAGATAGCCTTCGGGCTATAACATTTTCAGGAACTGAACCAGGCACTATCTATCGTTGGCGGGTTGTTGAAGGCCCTGATGTAGGTGTACTCCGTCGTGGAAACAATGTCGTTCCAAAATTTTTGGCCAATGCACCAGGAGATCAGGATCAAACCATAAAGCTTGAAGTAATTCCGGTACTCAAATTTGGCAATGATTCTTGTGTAGGGAGTTCCCGGATTTTTTCCATCAAAGTCAAACAGCGGGTTATTTTTCAGCGCTTTCCCGATGTCACTTTTTGTCACAATGAATTGACTGGAATTTTGTTTCCTGGATTACAAAACTATCAATGGACATTTTCCAGGCCTGAGCTAGCTATTGGGTTGTCCGTTGGTACTATTGGATTTAATTTAACAGCAATCAATAAAAGCGCAGAAGCCCAATCCGGAATCTTCAAGGTTTCATATGCCTTTCCCAACCAGACCTGCCGAACCGATACGGTTTCTTTTAGGATGACGGTACTTCCTCGACCAGAATTACCTGCAATCATCGCTGAATCGGTCCAGCTGTGTACTGGCGAAACTTTTGCGGGTATAGAATTTAAGGACAACAACATCAAAGGTTTTGAATTACAATGGACAAATTCGAATTCCAATGTAGGGCTGGCTGCTAGTGGCAGTGGAAGCGTTCCTTCGTTTGTAGCCAAGGGAGCTAATTTTGAATTTATTGGGTCGAAATTGAAGTTACAAATCGTTTCATTGGGAGGCAATTCAAGTGTTTGTACCGTACCAATGCGTGAGATTTCTATCGGGGTTGCCCCTAAACCCGTATTGGCCAGTTTCCCAAATAATCAAACGGTTCTAAACTGTACCCAGGTCATCATTCCTGCCTTTGGATCTAATGTTCGGTTCTTAGATGTAAAATGGACAAATGACAATCCGGTTTTAGGGTTACCAGCAACTGGGATAGGTAATATTCCGAGTTTTATTGGCAGCAATACTTCCCTGGAAATGAGCCGCATGAAAATTAAAGTGGAATCAAGGCTAAGTATAAGTCAATATGACAAATGTATCGGCACGCGTGATTCGTTTTACATCTCGGTATTGCCAAGTACCGCGTTGGCTTCTGTACCCAATCAGGAATTGTGTGTTGGAAAAACGAGCGACCCCATCGCTTTTGGAAAATTAATTCGAGGACAAACGGTAAGGTGGACACTTTTCAGAGATATCGGTTTGCCCAGATCAGGAACTGGAGATATCCCAGCATTTGAACCCTCTATCCTTGCTGGAGGAACATCAACAGAGGTTCAATACAACATAGAATATCCTGAACAATTGTACCTCAGTTATCTTGATGGAGGTGGCTATGCTTCCAGATTTGGCTGGATTGGCAAAGATGACATTATCCAAACTCGTTCTTATGATTACAATCCAGGTGGACTCCAAAATCTGGTTATGCAAACGGATGGCAAGAAGATTTTTGCCAGTGATAATTTTTCAAACAAAATAATTGTACTTGATGCTACAACCCGAGACTATATTTCGGCCATAAATTTAGAAGGAATAACTTGTAATGTTCCAAAGCAAATGGCATTCAGTAGTGACGGAAAACTGCTTTTTGTTTCTTTTGTTGACTGCAATACCATTTTGGTGGTTAACACAGACAACTTCCAGATTGTAGGAAAAATTTTAGCTTCAAAAAACATTGGTGCATTCGCGCTTAGCCCTAGGGGATTCCGTATGTATCTATTCAGCCAAGATGGAAAAGAAATGGCGGTTGCCAACCCACGGTCTTTTTCCATATTGCAGCGATTTAATACAAATTTCAATGAGGGCATTAGCAATTGCTTTGCAGATCCCGATGGAGAAAAGATGTTTGTCCTCAATCTAAACAATCAAGTCCTATACCGCGTAAACCTTGTGGATGGAAGCACGGATGCTAAATTTGTATTGGATCATCAACCCAATTGGATGACCTTTGTTCCAAAAAGTAATAAGGTATATTTGGCAACATTAAACGGTGGCTTGTTTTCATTTGATCGAAAAGCAACTGGTATTCAATTGAAAAAATTACTCAAGGCCAACAATGCCAGTACATGTGTGCTTTCAACCGACGCGTCTAAATTGTATGTGGCTCAACCTGCTGAACACAATATCTTCATTATTGAAACGACAAAAGACCAACTCATTGACTCGATCAATTTAAATGCTTCAACTCCTCTAAATCTATTGCTAGCACCCGTTTTGGGGTGTCCTGCTGTACCTGGGAAGTTTACCATTACAGTTAACAACTGCCCTGGATTTGGAAAAGAAAAAAATATCGTCAAAAATCAAGCAATCCTTGATATTCAAAACCGACGCCCCAAAAGACCCTTTATTGACTCCCCTTCGTTCAACCCCACCGAATCACCAGGAAATTTAGATGTATCTGGTTATTTTTTGGGACAAAACATTCCCAATCCATTCAGTTATACCACACAAGTTCCTGTCTATGTTCCCATTACAACATCCTATAAATTCAGTGTTTTCAGTATTGACGGGCGTTTGATCAAAGTTTCAAGAGGAAACCTAGAGCAGGGTTGGCATCAATTGGAAGTAAGCGCTGAACTGCTGACAAATGCTGGGGTGTACTATTATAGCCTGGAAACTTCTGAATTTCATGCAAGTAGAAAAATGATCTGGCTGAAATAATTTCTCACCTTATCTCTTTGAAAGGCCAGTAATCCACCAATTGCTGGCCTTTTCTGTTTACCGCAACACCAATGACAAATTTTTAGCTTGGCATTGCTTCCGAAAACTGTATTTTTAACTCAGTTTTCCCAAAACACGATTATGCAATACACGTACGCACTCCAAACAATACTACGGATCGCTTTGCTCACTTTGACCGTTTTTACCCTGTTGAGCTGGTCTAACGCTCAGGCACAAGGTGTACCAAAGTTGAGCAACCCTTCGCGTTGTGATACCGCCTGGGCAATTCGCGATTACACTTGTCCCGACAACAATGGTTTTTTTCTCGCCAATTTATTTGACATCCAGGTCAACAATGCGCCAGGTACGGCCTTGGGGCGTGACGTTTACCTCAAAGAAGTGCGTTTGCGTATCCAACACGAATGGGCAGCCGATTTGACCATTCGATTGATTTCTCCCAATGGAAACCGGGTTATTTTGAGCATGAACAATGGCGGGGGCAGCGACAATTACGGCGTGCCAGGAGGAAGCAATTGCCAGGGTTTTGTGCGTTTTGCCACCAGTGCATGTACCCCCATTGATCAGGGCGAAGCGCCTTTTACCGACAAAGTTTACCTTCCTCAGGAATCCTTTCTCAATTTCAACGACAACAAAACCAGTCCCAACGGCATTTGGCAATTGTTGATCTGCGATGATTCTCAACAAGATACTGGGCGCTTTGAATTCGTGGAGCTGATTTTCGCACCACTAAGTTGTTTGCCTGCCCAAACCGTTTCTGTTTTAGGACAAGATACCACTACGGTAACGCTCAACTGGAGTCCAAGTGATGGCTGCAACACCGGAGTGTCTGTAGTGGAATACGGCCCGCCAGGATTCTCACCCGGGGTTGGCGTACAGGCAGGAAGTGGCGGCACCGTCGTTCGCGTTTCTGGCTGTCCGCCATATGCATTACAGGGACTATTGCCGGATACGCCTTACGATATCTATGTGCGCCGCTCCTGCAATGGTGGCGCTTTTTCCGATAATTCTTGCCCCATCAGCATCCGCACGGGTTGTTTGCCTCCCAAGCCGACTACAATGGAAACTTTCGATGGGCAGCTCACCTGTGATCCCATTTGCAACGCAGTTTGTACCCAAACCGGGATTTGGCGCAATGCGCCCAACAATGGGTTCAATTGGTTGATTTACAAAGATCCCACACCTACACCAGATACTGGGCCAGATCAGGATGTGGGCGGCAGTGGGCATTACGCCTACATCGAAACCACCGGCTTTCAATGCAGCAATGGCAGTCGAGCACTCTTGCAATCGGGCTGTTTTCAATTGGATAAAAAAGGAACCGATACTTGTCATCTTTCCTTTTACTACCACATGTACGGCACTTCAATCGGCACTTTGCGCTTGGAAATCTCGACAGATGGCGGCGTCTCCTGGCAATCGCTTTGGGAACGCAAAGGCAACCAAGGCAACCATTGGCTACGTACTTCCCTGAGCTTGCGCAAATACAGCGATGGAACGGTGTTGCAATTCCGTTTTGTAGGCATCAAGGGAAATGGCTCTTTGGGCGATATTGGGTTGGACAACATTGCCTTGCATGGATCCAAATACCTGGGCTGGCCTGCACAGCCGTTTTACGCCGATGCCGATCGCGATGGGTATGGCAATGCAGCACTTCCGATCTTCAGTTGTGCCACCATTCCACCAACTGGCTACGTCCGCAACAATACCGATTGCAATGACCAAAATGCTGCAATCAATCCAGGAAACCCTGAAGTGCCATGTGACAATATCGACAACAATTGCAATGGTGGTGCCGACGATACGGTCTTGCTGCCGCCAACCGTAAAAGGGGATACCATTTGTTCGGGCGAAGCCCCGGTGATCAGTGCAAAACCAGTGCAAGGCGACCTCATTTTTTGGTACACTCAACCATCGGGTGGCAATGCGATCATTTCAGGTCAAGTGTTTTTTCCTCAACTTCCTGCCAACAATGGACTGACTCCAGTGGTGCATCGGTATTACGCCGAGGCAGTAGACAACCGCTTGCGTTGCTTTTCCAATGTACGCGCCGAAGTAATCGTAGTGGTCAATCCATTGCCCAATCCAATCGTGACAGAACAACCCGAAATCTGCGCCCAACAGACCTTTGACCTCAATCGTACCAAAATTGACGATGACCATTTTACCCAGGCAAATCTGGCCTTTTACCGGGCGCTTCCAATTGGTGCGGGAACGTTAATCAACACCCCCCTGGTAAGTCCGGGAACTACTACCAAGTACTTTTATGAAATGACCAGCCCTTTGGGTTGTAAAAAATCGGGTGATTTTACCCTCAAAGTCAATCCCTTGCCGCGCATTGCCTTCAGCCCTTCCGATTCGTTCAACTTGTGTTTGGAATCAACCCAATTGATCGGCGCCACACCCAGTGGAGGCACTGGAGCTTACACTTACCTGTGGAGTACGGGAGAAGAAACCGCAGCGATCCGCATCGAAGGCGGAACCGAAAAGGGCGTAAAAACCCGCTATCAACTTACCCTAACCGATAGCAAAGCTTGTTCTAGTACCGGCAAAGTGGTGGTTACGACCACCAACAGCATTGATTCCATTCGGCGCAGCACGACCGATGTCAGTGTTTGTAATGGAACCAATGGGTCGATCACAGTTGTCCCCTTGAATGGATTGGCGCCTTTCCGTTACGAATGGAGTGGGGCAGGCATTCGGGATGATTCCAGTGGGGTAGGAGCAGGCCCGTTTCGCATATCTGGCCTCTCTCAAGGATCTTATCGGGTCACCATTACTGATAATTCCAGCCGAGGCTGTCGCTTTATTTTGCGCAACGCCTTTATCAATGGGCCGGGTATCGAGGTGCGGAATATTGAGATTCAGCCTGTAACTTGTTATAAAGCCAAGAATGGCCAAATAAGCCTGGATGTGCGCGGCAACGCGCGTTTCAAGTGGAGCAATGGCGATACTTTGGCGGTATTGAGTAAAGTGTCGGGCGGTACTTATGCTGTAACCATCACCAGCGGAACCTGTAGTGCGGTAGTAGACAATCTGGTGGTCAAAGAGCCGGATTCTGTGCGGGTTTTAGCCAGTTTGATTCAACCCAATTGCTACGCCAGCCTGGACGGAAAAATTGACCTGAGCGTATTTGGTGGCGCTGGCAATTTTCAATACCGCTGGAGCAACAACTCCATCAAAGAAGATTTGGAACGGGTAGCCCGAGGAGCGCACGCGGTGACCATCACCGATGGAGCTGGCTGCTTGTATACCCGTAGTTTTGTACTGAACTCGCCCCCTCTGCTCGCCGTTGTTGTCGATTCCAACCTGTCAGTAACCTGTGCGGGCAATCGTGGAGGCATGATTCGGGTGAATGGACGGGGAGGCGTTGCCCCCTATAGGTACAACTGGGAAAACGGGGTCACCTTGCCGGTTATCCGCAATTTGGCAGCAGGCAATTACCCGATAACACTAACCGATGGCAATAAATGCCAAACCAGCACTACGGTCATCGTGGGCAGCCCTCCTGTACTTCAGGCCAGTGTGGCTACCATCACTGCGCCCAAATGTTATGGAGATACCACGGGGAAAATTTTAACCAGGGTTATAGGAGGAACGGCGCCCTACCGCTACGAATGGAGTAACGGCAAAACCACCGCCAATCTGGGCAGTTTAGGGGTAGGTAAGTACAGCGTATTGGTGCGGGATGCCAACAACTGCCTCGCGGATAGCCTGAAGGTTGGCCTCGTTGCAACCTCTGTTTTTGCGCTAACCGCTACGATTAATTCTCCTACCTGTCTGGGGTTGGACAACGGGATTGTGTCGATTGTGCCTAATGGGGGCTTTCCTCCCTTTCATTACAACTGGGAAAAAGGAGACACCACCAATTTTGTCCTGAATTTGGGCGTAGGCAAGCACAAAGTCAGGATTATTGACGGCAAAGGCTGTATTGCCGATACCGCGTTTGTGTTGCGGGCCGAAAAACAACCCCTGCTGGCCAATATCGCATCGGCTTCGCCTTTGTGTTTTGGCTCGCGGGATGGATTCATCAACGTACAAATGTTAAAGGTTGAAAATCCGCCCATTCAATACAAATGGAACGACGGCGCTACCCAGGAACTGCGCCAAAACCTGAGTGCAGGGAATTTTGCAGTAACGGTGACTGATCGCTTGGGCTGTGTTTTGAAAAAAGACTCCATTGTGCTGACTACCCCTGCAAAATTGACCAATGAAGTGTTGGGTTTAGGGCAAATCACCTGCAACGGGGATTCAACCGGATTTGTAGAGTTGGCCATCAATGGGGGCCGAAAACCTTACAAATACACTTGGATAGGCAGCAACTCCACTGGGCCTGCGGCGTACCGCTTGCCCGCTGGAGACTATCGGCTATTTGTACTCGACAACAATGGTTGTCCCCTCAATCTCGATTTTAAATTGACACAACCGAATCGACTGCTTGCAGAAACCAGAGTTCAAGTGGGCAGTGTGTGTCAAGGCGACCGTTCCAATGCATTGAGTGTAGTGGCCACAGGTGGATCGTTGCCCTACAGCTACCTGTGGAGCACAGGCGCCAAAAGCAGTGCCATTGTCAATCAACCCGCCGACGATTACTCGGTCACCGTCACCGATGCAAATGGATGCATCAGTATCCCGCCTGCCATCAAATTGCGCAATGCCGGTGACCCCATCAAGTTGACCACTTTTGCCACCAAAGACATCAGTTGTTTTGGCAAAAAAGACGGCGAAGTCAGCGCTGCCATCACTGGTGGTACTGCGCCCTATCTCTACATTTTCAACAATGTGGCCAACCCGATCAACACCAGCCAAACCAGCGCCAAAGTGAACAACCTGCCTCCCGACAACGATTATCAGGTATTGGTGGTAGACGCCAAGGGTTGTCAGGTCAGTTCTAGCATCAGTTCAATTCGCGAACCTGCCCTGTTGCGTATTCGACGCGACAGCATTCGCAACAGTACCTGCGGTGGCCTTTCTGGAGGAGGCGTTTTTGTGTCCAGTTCTGGCGGCACCTCGCCCTACAGCTACAAATGGTTTGACAAAAGCAACAAGCAACAAATTGCCATTACCGAGGATTTGACCCAGGTTGGTGGTGGGCAGTACTACGGGGTAGTCAGCGATGGCCGCATGTGCACCGATACCTTGCCCGTAGCTACGGTGCAAGGCAATCCTTCCCTGCAAGTTGCCACACTAGACATCACCAATGTGAAGTGCCGTGGCGAAGCAAGCGGGGTCATCACCGTGAGCATTCAAGGTGGGCGAGCACCATATAAGTACGAATGGAACAACCGCATCAGCAACCGCAGCATCAACAACCTCAAGGCGGGACAATACACCCTCAGGGTGAGCGATTCCGACAGTTGCAAAATGACTTTCGGTCCCTTCACCATCAGCGAACCCGCCAATGGGATTGTGGTGAATGATACCATCAGCAGTGTGGTTTGCAATGGGGGTTCTTCTGGCGGATTGGCCATCGGTTTGAGTGGTGGAAAGGCACCATACCGCTGGAGTTGGCAAAACGCCCAAGGCCAGGTACTGGCGCTTGATTTGCGCCGATTGAGCAACCTGCGCGCAGGAGCTTATTCGTTGCTGGTCAGCGATTCCGACAATTGTTCCCTCTTTTTTACCTACGCTGTACCACAACCCGACCCTTTGCGGATCACCTTTGAGGTGGTTGCACCCAAAGGAGAATTGGCGAATGGATCGCTGAAAACCAATCCGAGTGGCGGCACTCCGCCGTACCGGTACCGCTGGAACAACGGAACGACCAGCGAAAATCTGACTGGTATTCCAGTGGGTACTTACTCGGTAGTGGTAACCGACAACAAAAACTGCCAAACGGGCGAAACCATCGTGGTGAAAACCACCTCAACCATCGACTTCTCGGTGCTGGAGTTGGCGCGTATTTATCCGAACCCCACGGTGGATGAATTGCAATTGGAATTGAGGCTCAAGGAAGCGCTCCCTCTTGAGGTGCAGTTACTCGACTTGACGGGTAAGGTGATTTGGCGCCGCCGCCTGGGGCAACAACTGAATGTCAACGAACGTATTAGTCTAATCGACTTGCCCGCTGGAACTTACGCTCTGCGGGTAAATGCGGAAGGAAGATTGGTGTATTTGGAAAGAGTTGCGAAGATGGGGAATTAGGATGGGGTGTGGGAGCCGGAGCTACGAGATATTTTTATTTCACGCAGATGGGGCACAGATTTTTTCGCAGATTTAACGCAGATTTTTCTGTGTTAAATCTGCGATTTGATCTGTGTCAAATCTGTGTGAACAAAAAATCTCCAGTAGTATGAATATTCACAACAACAACAAACAACATCAACATGAAAAAAGTAACCGGTATTGGGGGCGTTTTTTTCAAATGTAAAGACCCCAAAGCAATGACTGAATGGTACCAAAAGCACCTTGGACTGGAAACAAATCCTTATGGGGCAACCTTTGAATGGTACGAAAGCCCAGACTCTACCAAGAAAGCACAGACACAATGGACGCCTTTCGCCGAATCGACAAAATACTTTGAGCCTTCAAGCAAAGATTTTATGATCAATTACCGGGTTGAAAACCTGGAAGACCTGGTTGAAGTATTAAAAGATGAAGGGGTAACGATTTTGGACACAATTGAAACATACGACTACGGCAAATTTGTACACATCCTAGATGCAGAAGGAAACAAAATCCAGTTGTGGGAACCGATTGACTAACAAAGCGTAATGAGGCAAAGGAAATGAGTTTCACTTGAAATGCATTACTGGATTACAGAAGCCAAGACGACACTTCTAATTTGTGCAATTATCATGAAATGCTATGGAAAAAAACAATAAAGACAACAAATCAAACGGAAAAAGTGCTACTCATTTCGCTCAAACCTACTTTCATGGAACAAAAGCTGACCTCAAAGTTGGCGATTTTATTGAAGTTGGTTTCAACTCAAACTTTGGACAAAGAAAAAATTCAAAATACATTTTCTTAACAGCTACATTAGACGCTGCCATCTGGGGTGCAGAACTCTCCTTTGGAGAAGGACCTGAAAGAATTTACTTAGTTGAACCAATAGGAGCAATTGAAGATGATCCTGATTTAACAGACAAAAAATTTCCAGGAAATCCAACGAAATCTTATCGTTCAACACATCCATTTAAAGTTATCGGAGAAGTTACGATTTGGCAAGGACATCCACCAGAGCAAGTTAAGGCAATGAAAGACGGATTAGAACGACTTAAAGAACAAGGGATTAATTCTTTAAATGACTTCGACAGTTGAAACACGAACAGGCAACACCGTGCGTGGTCGTGTTTCAACAGCCAGGATTTTACCCAAATTGGCAAACCAGTCCGCCCATCAGCATCAAATTCAAAATCCAGAATCCGCTGTTGATGGCAATGTACTTGAAGCCTTTCCTTTCGAAAAGGGCATTGGTAGCAATACAGGGCATGACCAGAAAAATTCCGGCTATCGTTCCATGCAATGCACCATGTTTGAAGGAACGGAAATTATGACCGTATTTGGCCATGAAATCAGCAATGTAATCCATGATTCCCGAGCCTTCCTTTCCGAATCCCTCTGTATCGGCAAGGATGGAATAAATGTGCGTCTGATGGATCACCACCGTGTGCAGTATTAAAGTCAACATCAACCCCAATACATAAGTCAAACCAAAGATCAAAAGCATATTCGATTCTTTTTCCATCTCAGGAGTAACGCCTGCCGCTTTCATCCAGGCATTGCCAAAAACTTTTGGATTGAACCATACAAAACCGGTAATTAACGGCACAAGTGCGGTTAGAAAGATAAGGAGAAAGTTAAATGCCATGTTGTTTGTTTTTAGGTTGAAAAAGGTGTTTCTGGTCGCAATTTAAATAAATAGTTTTGAATTCAAAATGATTTGTTGATTTTTCTAAGCTGGGATTAATTTTTAAAAACCGTTTCTTACCTTCCACACGCTTAAAACACCTGTTGCATATGTCAAATATTGCCCTCCCTACTCGCCTTGGTTCAGTAGATGTCTACCGTGGACTGGTTATGTTTTTAATGATGGCCGAAGTGCTTGAATTTGGTCATGTATCGCAGGCCTTTCCCAACAGTTGGTTTTGGGCTTTTTTGTACCACCACCAGAGCCATGTGTCCTGGGTGGGTTGTGCTTTGCACGATTTGATCCAACCTTCGTTTTCATTTTTGGTGGGGGTCGCAATGCCGTATTCTTTGGCCAGCCGGATGAGTCAGGGGCAATCTACCTGGCAGATTTGGGGGCATACATTTCGTAGGGCGCTGATTCTGATTTTGTTGGGGATTTTCCTGCGCTCCATGCACGCCGAGCAAACCAATTTTACTTTTGAAGATACCCTGACCCAGATTGGACTGGGCTATGTCATTTTGTTTGCCTTGGGGCGGAGTTCCCTGCGGATACAATGGATAGCTCTGGGCTTGATTTTATTGGGCTATTGGGCCTTGTTTGCATTTTATCCTCTGCCGGGTGCTGATTTCAACTGGGCAGAAGCAGGGGTGGCAGCCGATTGGCCGCATCATTTGCAGGGTTTTGCTGCGCATTGGAACAAAAATACCAACCCAGCCTGGGCATTTGACCGCTGGTTTTTGAATCTCTTTCCACGTCCATCCCTATTTCAATTCAACGGTGGGGGCTATGCAACCTTGAGTTTTATCCCCACTTTGGGTACGATGACCCTGGGCTTGATTGCCGGACAATGGCTAAAAACGGCGCAAGAAACCAGGGTTTTACTGCGTAAATTGCTCTTTACCGGGCTGATTTTGCTGGTACTTGGCTTCTTATTCAATCTCCTGGGAATATGCCCCAATGTGAAGCGCATCTGGACGCCTAGCTGGGTTTTGTTTAGCGGTGGATGGTGTTTCCTTTTTCTGGCTGGTTTTTATTACCTGGTGGATGTGATGCAGCAGGGCCGCTGGTTTTATGTACTCAAAATCCTGGGTATGAATTCCATTGCTGCTTATGTCCTGGCTCATACGGTGGTCGAGTTCATCGACTCTTCTTTCCGCATCAACATTAGTCAACAGTACGACCTGCTTTTTGGAGAAGGATACCGTACCCTGGTGAGTGGTACGGTAATCCTGGCGGTGCAATTTTTTGTGCTTGACTGGATGTACCGCAAGCGAATTTTTATTAAGATTTAGACATGATCTTAGAGCATGTCTAAATATTTTTGTTTTAAGCGAAAATGAGGCTGATTTGGGATGGATGAGGCACGAAAAGCGGAGTGTAGCAGCGCTACATGAGCATTTTCGGAACGAAATCCATCCCAAATCGGGCCATTTGCAGCAAAACAAAAAAAATTAGACATGATCTTA